>JBGPPD010000043.1:0-16968 GCA_041488375.1 Gammaproteobacteria bacterium
GAAACCCTCGTTGTCGCGCGCCCGGGCGCGCGACAAACGAACGGCCACGCCGCGCCGCACACAATTCTTCCAATTAAAGAACCTCACTCACTCACTCCAACAGCCCAGGAAGAGGGAGGGAGTGAGGAATCCGACCTCGTGCTGGCCACGATCTCGACCAGGGCCGGGGCGCCGATCTTCGGGGCGCCCGCCAAACGCGTGCGCTACATCGCCGAAGGCGCCGGTGACGTCCACGATCTCGTCGACGCCGTGCACCGAGCACCACCTGGGCTCTCGGTCACGGCCTACGTCGAGATCGTCTCCCAGGCCTACGCCCGCCGGCGGCTCGGCGACCTCGAGCCGACACGCCCGCAGATCCCCGAATGGCGGGAACCCGAGCTCGTCGACGAGCCCCCGGCCGCCGATGCGCGGGCGCAGATCGAGGCCGCGCGCGCGGGGCTCCGGAGCCCCGCGGGCGGCGCAGCGACGTGCGAAACTGACACCGGAGGTGCCCCGTGAGCACAACCCGAGGCCGAGGCCGACCCAAGAGCGTCGATGAGCAGGAGCTCGTCGAACGGATCCGCACGAGTGATGACCTGCTCCGGATCCGTGACGCGCTCATCGCGAATGACGAACCGCCTGGTCAGAGCTCCGGCTGCATCTTCTGGCTCGACGCCGTCCGCGCCGGCGACCCGACCGGCGGCTGCCATCGGGTGTCCGCGTTTCGTTACCGGACGATGCTCGCTCGACTGCCGGAGATCCCGCTCCCGCCGGCGAGTCGGCGCCGACGCCGGGCCGACACACGAGGATTTGCGTCGACGCGGCTTCTCTCGGTCGCGAGCGGGGCCGGGCTGTTGGCGTTAGCCGCTCAGCCCGGCCCTGTGGCCCTGAGAGCTCTTGCCGCTGTCGTTGCGCCGATAATGCCCGAGGCGTCTGACGGCGACGGAGCGGGCGAAATTCGGGGACCAGCGTTGACGCTGGTGCCGTTCGCGCCCGACGGGGTGCGTGAGTGTGGACCCGTCGCGCTCTCCAGCGCCCGCCCGGCGCGGGACGGGTACACACGCTCCGAGTTCCTCGACGAGCTCGAGGACGTCGCATGAAGGTGCTGTGGTACAGCCGCGCGCAGTGTGGAATTCCGCCGGCGCCGATGGCGAAGCTCACGCCCCGGCCGGTACGCGTGGTCGGCACGACCCCGCACCACACCGCCACCGCGGATCACGACGCGCACCCGCTCGACACGTGGCGGCGGATCTACGAGGAATCGATCAGCGGCGGCCTGGCGGAGCACTACATCGACACGCCATACAACGCCGGCGTCGCCAAGCTCGCGCCGGGCGTGGGCGTCGTGCTCGACGGCCGACCCAACAGCGTGATCGGCGCGCACGCCCGCCCGATCAAGGCCGGCGCGCCGACATCGTGGGCCGCCGCGGCGAACCTCTACACGCTCGGCGTCGCGCTCGTCGGCTCCGACCCGACGCCCGAGGCGTGGGCGGCGCTCAAGGCCTACCTGTTCGTCGCCAACGCGATCGGCGCGCCGTTCGTCATCCCGCACTCGTCGTGGGATCCGACCGCGTGCCCAGGCGCCGGCGTGCTCATGGAGCTCTCGTCGCTGCACAGCCCGTACGTGATCTTGCGCAAGCTCTGATGAGGCCGACGCCGGCTCTAATGAGCTGGTGGCTCCGCGTGCGCGGTCGCCAGTATCAGGTCGATCTGCCGGTCACGCCCGAAGGGTGGGCGATGTTCGGGGACTGGACCGCGCGGATGCTCGTCGAGCTCGAGATCGCTCCCGGCGAACCGTTGGAGCTCCGCCGCGCGTACTAGGTGGTGGCGACGATCGCGAGGACGCGGGCGCGGCTGACGCCGGCGTCGCCGGCGATGGTGTCGACCCGGACGTGGGCCTCGTAAGCCTCGACGATCGCGGTGTCACGTAGGTGACGTTCTGCGGTGAGTTCCCGGGTGAGCTGCTCGATCCGCTCGCCGGCGGCGCGGAGGCGTTGTCGCACGGGTGACACGAGATCGGCCTGGTCAGCGCCGGTGTTCATGTGGTGACATTTTGCGTTGTCACTTGCGTGACACTGCGGGTTACCCCCGATTGTCACCCTGGTGGCTTCCGAGGTTCCCATGCGCGGGGTGTGCCCGAACGGGCACCAGATCGACACGGTCGCGCGCGGTCGGGTGCGGATGAAGGCGCCATGCCCGGAGTGTGGGCGCGTCACCCAGGTGCATCGCGTCCCGCTCGCCGAGCGCGCGCCGTCGTCGGCGAGCTCATCCCCGGCTGTGCCGGCGCCGAGCTCAAGCCGGGCCACGGGTGTGCGCCGAGCCGGAAGGTACCGAGACGATGGACCCGGATTCGACGACCCCGCCAAGCGAGGACGAGCTGCCGCCGGTGGATCTGCCCGGGTTCGAGCCGCCGACCCGCCCGACCCTGGATCAGCTCGACCCGAACCAGACGACGGTCACGCCGGCGAGCCCGACGATGGATCCGTTGACGGATCATCTGACGGACCCGCCGCCGATAAGCGACCTCGAGGACGAGCTCGGGGAGCGCGTCGAGGCGGCCGCTTCGACGCAGACCACGACGTCACGCCGCTCGGCTGGTGACCCGTCGATCGCCGCCGCGGCGGCGGGCCTGTTCGCGCTCGCGGCGAGCCTGATCGGGTTCGTGTTGGACAAGACCATTGGCCGCGATTCGGGCGCGTACCTGATGCACGAGGCGGAGGCCGACGCGATCGGCACGCCGTTGGGTCGGATCGCGTCGCGGCGCGCACCGATCGGCGACGGCGACGTGACCGACATCTCCGACGGCATCCAAGCCGGCGTCGCAAGCGCGGCGTACGCGGCACGAGCGACGGTGCAGCATTTCAGCACCGCGCCGATGCCGCCGCCCGAAGCGATGGTGCAGCCGTGAAGCTGCTCGCCCGGCTCGTGCTCACGTGGGCGATCGGGTACGCGTTCGTCGAGCTCGTGCGCCTCACGGTCGAGCTCCACGCGGCCGAGTACGAGGCCGCGCGCATGGCCGCGGGGCTCGCGGCATTGGCCGCGGCCACCGAAGATTGGCAGGGGCGTCACCCGGCGGTCGGATTGACGTTTCACCCGTTCGTTGCCCAATGGAGTGACCTCGAACCTCCGGGGTGGCTGCAGACGTGCTCGGTGTGCGGATGCCACCTCGATCACGCGATTCACGTCGTGGACGTGCCGTGATGCGGTGGCTGACGGGGCGGACCCGCGCCGACGACGGGCTCGATCCGGCGGTGGGGATCGAGGCGCAACACATCACGATCAGCCGGCTGCCACCCTCGTCGGATTTCCGACTCGCGTTGCTCGAGGAAGGCGGCCGCGTGATCTCGTCGATCGACCTCGAGCGCGGCGACCTGCACGACATCAAGCGGTCGATCACGATGGCGATGGCGGTGAAGCCGAATGGCTGACGAGCCGATCCGCTCGACGCTCAGCTCCGACGAGCCGGCGTTCGTGTCGATCTTCGGCCGCAAGGGCGAGGGCAAAAGCGTGCTCGCCCGCCGGCTGTGGGACACGTGGCCGAAAGACGAATTCGTGATCGACGTCACCAAGGACGCGCTCACGCCGCGCGACGTCGATCACACCTACGACTTCGTGCCCGACGTGTGGCCGGAACGGCTGCGCGAGGACGAACCGGTCCGGATCCGCTACGTGCCCGACATGCGTTCGGCCACCTACCTCGACGACCTCGACCGGGCCGTCGGCTTCGCGTGCCGCAACCGCGGGTCGATGCTGTGGATCGACGAGATCGGCGTCGTGTCGCGCGTCAACCGCACCGGCCCGAACATGAACCACCTGTTGAACCAGGGCCGCCACGACCGGATGACGACCGTGTTCTGCGGGCCGCGGCCGATCAACGTCGATCCGCTCGTGTTGCACCAGTCCGACGTCGTGTACGTGTTCAAGCTCCCGAACCCCAACGACCGGCGCCGCATCGCCGACAGTTGCGGCATCGACCCCCGCACCCTCGACGAGGCGGTGCACGCGCTCGGCGATCACGAGTTCTTGCGCTGGGACGGCACCGAGCTCGTGCATTACGACCCGCTCCCCATGCAGCGGGCGCGGCCGCCGCGGGCCCGCTGAGTCTCGACGTCACCGGCCGAACCCTCAACGTCACCGCGGTGACTTCGCGTTGTCACTTCCGTGACCGCGACCGGCCGCCCGATGGTCACCTCCGAACACGCACCCCAGGAGGTCGTATGTCGGGCAAGCAGATCGCATGGACCGCGGGCGTGGCGCTCGCCGTCGTCGTGGCCTACAACCACTTCGCTGCCGCCACCGGGAAGCGCAGCGCCTGAGCATGCTCGCAGGCCGCAAGATCGCGTTCTGGTTCGGCGTCGCCGGCGTTGCCGTGCTCGCCAACTTCATGGTCGAGCTCGCGGCCGATCACGTCCCCTCGGCGGGCTTCCAACAGCTCATCGCGTTCACTCATCGAGGCGCCGGCAAATAGCCGGCGTCGCTTCGCGCACGGAGGAATCGCTCTCATGGTCGCAACGGCCAACACGCAGACGATGCAGGGCATCGCCGTCCCGAACGCGGTGGTGAACCCGACGGAGTTTTTCCGCCGGACCCGCCGGCTCACGTTCCCGTTCGTGTCGAACCGCCAGTTCTCCGGGATCGGCACCACCGACGTCTACAGCTTCTTGCAGACCGGGATCGTCGCCGGTGTGCAGCTCCGCCTCGTCGGCTCGGTCGTCGTCACGCTGGGAGGCGGTACGTGCGCGACGACGGCACGCTGGCCGTACGACCTGATCAAGAAACTGCGCGTGTCGGCGAACGGGCAGTCGAACTTGATCTCGTGCTCGGGGTTGAAACTCAAGGCCCGGGACATGATGGCGCTCGAGGACATGAACGACCGCGGCGTGTCGCAGTCGATCGCGGGCGCGTCGGTCGTGCAGGGCACGCTCTCGCAGGCATCGGAGTCGTGGGGTCTCGGTTCCCAACAGTCGGCCATCGCTGCGAACACGTACAACTTCGACATCGAGTTCTATGTGCCGATCGCGTACGACCGTCAGACGCTGGTCGGCGCGATCTTCGCTCAGACCGCGGCGACGGACCTCACGCTCGCGATCGATTGGGCGTCGAGCACGGACCTGTTCACGCTGACCGGCGCCGCGACCGCGGTCGTGACTTGTGCGGTGCAGGCGATGGTCGTCGCGTTCTCGATTCCCGAGGACAACGGTCAGATCATCATCCCGGACCTGTCGGCGTTCCACGGCCTGATCGAGAATCGCACGACCGGCCTCAGCAATGGCGATAACGAGATCCGTCTCGTCGGCCAGGGTGTCGGCCGTCAGCTGATGCGGTTCTACTACCAGACCTGGAACGGCGCCGCGCCGCAGGTGCCGCTCTCGCTCATCGACACGAACTACGGCCAGGCACTGTGGCGTTTCGGCGGCAACGACACGCCCGAGGTGTACATCACCGCCCGGGCGTTGCGTTACAACTCCGAGCGGCTGTTCAACTCCGACCTCGGTGGCCCGTGGGGGTTCGGTGCGTGGGACTTCGCGGCCGAGTCGGCGTTCCGGGACTCGATCGACGAGGGCGCCGCGACCGAGCTGCGGTTCTTGGTCAACTACCCGCAGGCGCTGTCGCTCACGAACCCCGCGGTCGAGTACGTGCAAGAGACGATCTTCGCCGGCGCGGTGGGGTCCTGAACGATGCTCGCCGCGCTCGATCCGTTCGGTGTCACCGCGCAGACCGGCTACGTGCCGAAGTGGCCGGCCTCGGCGACGGCGCCGGCGCCGATCCCGGGCATCGGCCGTTCGTCCGGCCCGGCGATGTCGACGACTCCGGTCGCGTCGCTCACGTCGTTGCACAACCCGCTCACGTGGTTCGCGCTGTTGGCCGCGTTGACGTTCGGGCTGATCGGTTTCTCGAGTACCGCCCGCCTCGGCAAGGCGCGGGCCCGCATCAACATCGGCAAGGAGTAACCCCGCCATGACCCCGCTCGACCCCGCCGCAGTCACCTACCCGCTCGAAACCGCCCAGGACGACGAGCTCGCGCAGCTGCGCGCGCAGGTCGCGGTGCTGCAGGCACAGGTTCCCGCCGCAGCGCCCGGTGCCCCCGGCGCCACGGCGGTGAGCTCGCCGGTGGAGTCTCCACCGCCGGCGAGCTCTGTTCCGCCGGTCGGTTCGATCGTCGTGCGCACGCATGTCCCGCCGGGCGCCGAAGGCGAAGTGAACAGCTACGGCATCGTCGTGCACGACGCCGACGACGTCGCGCAGGTGGCCTGGTTCGCCGCGATCACGTCGCTGCCCGGCGACGAGCTCTCCAAGATCGGCTGACCCTGATGGCGGCGCGGCCGGCGAACAAGGGCGGCGCGTCGATGCGTCGTGCCGGCCAGCTCGCCGACACCGACGACGTCGGCACATTCGACGATCCGCAGATGCGCGCGGCCGCGGTCGCGGCGGACCGCGGCCGCGACCGCGCCTACCGCCAGGGCCAGGGCGCCGCCAAGCGACGGGTGCAAGAGACCGGCCAGCGCCGCGGGCATCAGCCGGCGCAGGTGCACGACGATCCCGAGCTCCAGTCGCTGTACGAGCAGGGGTTCAACGAGCACCTCACCAGCGGCCGCCGCCAGCAACGCCGCACCCGGGCACGCAACGCGGTGCAGCCGGCGGCGACGCAGATCACGACCGCGGCGCACGACAGCGCCGGGATCGTGTTGGGCATGATCGCCTACGCGCTGTTCCTCGCCTACGTCAAAGGCGGCTTTTCCGGCGTCACAAAGTGGCTCGGCGCCAAGTTCTTGAACAACGAACACACGACCTCGAGCGGCGCCGGTGGTCAATCGCCGAACCAGGCGCCCGGCGCGTCGACCAACAGCGCGAGCGAGGCATGGGTCAAGGCCCATCCCGGCCAGTGGCCGCACCCCGGCCAGGGCGCGAGCGACTTCTGGAACGCGTGGGCGCAGATGTGGGCTCAGGGCCACGGGATCGCCATGCAGGGAAAGCCGTGAACCCGGCCGGGCTGCTGTTGATCATCGCCGGCGTGTGGGTCGTCTCACAGTTGCTGTTCGGCAACGCGCTCAAACGGCTGGGGCTCTGATGCGCGGCGTGCTCGTGGGCGCGTTCACGCTCATCGTCTTGCAGGTGCTCGTCGCCAACCCGCGCGCGACGAACGCGGTAGGCGGTGTCGCCGGCGGCGCGTCGAAGGTGGTGGCGTGGTTCTTGGATCCGAACACGCCCGCGATCCCGGACCGCTCGAGCAACAGCGTCTCCACCGCCGCCGAACAATCACCCGTTACCGCAGCCCCAGCGATGTCGCCGAACAGTGCGGGCGTGCCGGTGGGATCACCGCCCGGCAACACCGGCCTCGTCCCGGGCGTGCCCGTCGTCTGATCGAAAGGACCGATCGTGAAGAAATTCATCACCTACAGCGCCGGGCTGATCGCCCTGTACCTGATCGTCTACAACGGCTCGAATTCGGGCCAGCTGATCACCAAGGGCGCGAACGGCGCGACGAGCCTCGTGCGCGCGTTTCAGGGTCGCAAGTGATGAGGGGCTGGGGCGCGCAAGCGCAACGTGTCGTGCGGACGGTGTGGGGACCGCACCCGGTGCGGATCTCCGATCAGATCGACCCGCTCTACGGCCTCAGCCTCGACGGCATGACGCCGATGCGTCGCCCCGAGCTGCAATCGGCGGTCAATGGCTCGAGGTTCACGGGCGACCTCGGTCCGCTGCAGACGTTTGGGCGCGTGTTCGGTTTCTCGCCCGACATGGTTCGCTCCGGCCGGGCATCGTTGCCGACCGCGAACGGCGGCAGCGCGACGGCGTCGTCGATGCTCGACCTGCTCGGCGCGACGGTGGGCTGACCGGTGCCGTTCAAGCTCCCGAACTTCCGCGACAAGCGAGTGCAGCTCGCCGCTGGTGGCGCGGCCGCGGTGGGCGCGTTCGCGCTCTACCGCCGGGCGCACGCCAACTCCGCCGCCGCCGGCCAGGCGGCCGGGAGTGTGACCGATCCGATCGCAGCTGCGGCGCTCGACGCGTCAACGATCGAAAACGGCATCGTCGGCGATCTCCAACCGCAGATCGATTCGCTCTCCGCGCAGCTCGCCGGACTCAAGGCCGGGCCGGTGACACCGCCGGTGCCGGTCCCGAAACCGAAACCGAAAGCGCCGCCCAAGCCGCCGAAGGCACGAAAGCCGGTGCGGCATCCGGTGCCGATCAACGCGGCGTTGTTCGCCCGGGAGATCCCGCTCAACGCTCCGCCCGGGCTGGCCGCGCTCTCGGTGTTGGGCGCGGTCGGCGCGGGCGGCAAGTTCACCGGCCACAACGTGATCAACGGCGCGCCGGTGTATGCGATCTTGCCGCAGTACGGGGTCGCGGTGCAGGGCTTCAACGCCAAGAACCTCCCGCCCGGCACCAGGCTCGCGACGCTCAAGCAGTTCGCCGGCGACATCGCGAAGCCGGTCGTGCGAAACGAGCAGCTCTGATGGTGACGGCGGTGGCGGATCCGCGGTTCCCGGGCGGCCAGTCGCTCAAGCAGTGGGCCGACGCGCTCGTCGCCCGCCTCGATCAGATGCTCGGCTGGGGACCGTTGCCGGCGAGCGTGGTCGCGGCCGACGAGCAAGGCCTCGAGGCGTGGGCGAACCGCGAGTCGGGCGGCTACAACCCCAAGGTCGCGGGTGGCCGCAACAACCCGTTGAACACGACCGAGGGCGCGCTCGGCTTCGCCGGCCAGGGCGGCAGCCAGGGCAACATCAAGGATTTCGGCACGTTCGGTCAGGGTGTCGACGCGCAGGCGTACAACCTCGTGCACACGCAAGGCGCCGGCTACCAGCCGATCGTCGCCGCGCTGCGCTCCGGTGACGTCAGCGCGCTGTTTCGTGCTGTCGACGCGTCGGGCTTCGGCACGCACGGCCTGTCGAGCAAGGATCTCGGCAACGCCGGCCCCTCGAGCTCGGGTTCGGGGTCGACGCCGGCGACGCTCACCGGCTTCTCGTTCCCGAATCCGCTGTCGTGGGTCGGTGACATCTTCGGCGGCGTCAAGGCCGACGTCGCCAAGGTCGGGATCACGCTCGCCGTGTTGGGCATGGGCCTGGCGTTGATCGTGCTCGGCGCCTGGCGTTCGGTGTCGCCGAACGTCCGGCAGAACATCACGAGCTCGACCAAGACCGCCGCGACCGCCGCGGCGATGGCGTAGGAGGGTTTGCGGTGAGCGACGCGCGCAAGGAGCTCGAGCGGATCGCCGACGCCGCGGACGCGATGGCGTTGCAGAGCTCGGCGATCGCGGAGCTCGCCGCCGGCCTCAAACGCGATGGCGTCCTGTCGTCCGAGCTCGTCACCCTGCAACAAGACCCGACGCAACCGACGGGATGGGGGAGCCGCACCAAGTTCTCCGCGGTCCCGCATAGCTCCGTCGCGATGTTCAACATGGGCACGATGACGGTCACCGCCACGACCGGCGGCGCCGCGGCCTCGTTGCCCGGCGAAGGTCCGGGCGTCGCGAAGATCCCCGCCGGCGGCATGGTGTGTATCCCGTTCGCCGGGACCGAGGTGACGTTCTACGGCCGGGCCGGCGAGCAGGTCGGGCTCGTCCGTTACAGCCAGCCGCAACCGCCGGCGGCGGCGCACTTCTACGACGCGCCGTGGCACCCGGTCGTGATCTCGGGCCTGATCATCAGCACGCCGGTGGTCCAATACACGGCGCCGTGGAACGAAAAGGCGATCTACGGAGGGATCACCGCCCAGGACGGCACCGGCCCGGCCGGCACCGGCGACGTCACCGAGATCGAGGTGCTCGACCCGGCCGCCGTCGTGGTCACGTCGCTGGACACGATCGCGCTCGCCGGCACCGAAAGTGTCGGCGAAGAGCTCCCGGTCGGTCGGCTGTGTACCGGGGCGCAGATCTCGGTGCTGTTGGTCAAGGGGTCGTTGCAGCGCGCCACGCTGATGGTTCGGTGATCCGATGCGACGCTCGAACCGGCTCGGCATCGTGTTCTCGTCGCTCATCGTGGCGATCGGGATCCTGGTGCACACCGCGCCCGTCATCCAAGGGCCGATCTCCGTCAATCGCAACGCGCCGTTCAACGCGACGAGCTCGCCGTGGAACCAGACCCTCGCCGGCGGCTCGGTGTGGCAAAACGAAACGGTCCTGCACACCGCGCCCGGCCCGGTCACCCGCCGTTACTACAACTCGAGCAGCGATCTGGTCGGCGCGACGTTCGTGCCGTCGCCGGCGAGCGCGTCGGCGTCGAACATCTGGTGGGCGAATCCGGGCGACCCGACGTGGTCGTTCGTGTTCGAACAGTTCACCGACACGAACTTCCACCGGGACCGGCCCGCGATCACATTGCAGGCCCGGGCACCCGCGGCGATGCGCACCCCGCTCGGCGACACCGACCACATCATCTCGGTAGCCGATGCCGTCACCGGCACCTACGAAGAGGCGTGGCACGGCTTCACCGACACCGCCAACCACATCGCCGCCAACAGCCCCGACTACCTAAGCGTGAGCACCGCGACGAGCACGACCGCGACCACGCTCGTCGACACCGGCGCCAACTTCACCGGCACCGCCGCCGTCGGCGACACCGTGTTCGTCCAAGACGCCTTCTTGCAAGTGACGACGGTCACCAGCGCGACCACGCTCACCGGTGCGGGCGGGTGGATCAAGATGGACACCGGCGGCGCCGCGGTCACGCCCGGCAACGTGGCCTACTTCGTCACCAAGATGGCGGGCACCGTCACCTCGGGTGGCGGCACGTCGACGATCACCGACTCGACCAAAACCGGCGGCTCGGCCTGGTCCGCGAACCAGTACGCCGGCTCGGTCCCGCACGTCGTGCTCGCCGGCACCGTGTGGGGGATCCTGTCGGCCAACGCCACCAACAGCCTGACCGTGACGTCATGGACGAATGACGGCACCGGCACCGCCGGCGCCGCGCCCGCGAACGGCACCCCGTACTTCATCGAGGGTGCGCCTGCGTACGCGACCGGCAACGCGTCGACGACCGGCGCCACCGGCATGGGCGCCGGCAACCTCAACGCCGGCGGCCGCGCCGCGAACTACAGCTGGATCGGCGGCGCGATCACGGGCTACGACATCACCGCGGGGCGCGACACCGCCACGGCCGCGACCACCCTCACCGACACCGGCGCATGGCAATCACGCCAGGTCGCCGACGCGGTCACCAACGCCACCCCGACCGTCACCTCGGCCACCGCCGCGTTCGTCGCCAGCGATCTCGGCCGCCCGGTGTCGGGGACGAACATTCCGGCCGGCAGCTTCGTCGGTGTCGTCAACTCGGGCACCAGCATCGGGATCTCGAGCTCGGCCGCGCTGAACGTCACCGTCAACGCGACCGGCTCCGGCAGTGGCGGCACGCTGCAGCTCGGCGCGGGCTGGCCGGCCAACACTTTCGTCGGCTACATCGTCAACACCGGCTCGAGCAACGGCGCCACCGACGATTACTGCACGATCACCGCCAACACCGCGACGCAGCTCACGTGCGCGGGCGGCTGGAAACTGTTCTCCAACAACAGCGCCACCGGAACCCCGCCCGCGGCCGAGTCGTATTGGATCACCAACGCGGCCCGCACGATCCCGCACGCGCTCGCGGTCGCGCTGCCCAACGACATGCTCAAGATCGCCTACACGGCGCCGGCGACCGCGCCCGATAACTGTTGCGGCGAAAACGGGCCGATCCCGATGGGCGAGATCCTCGGCGTGCCGTCGGGCACCGCGGAGCCGGCGGGCATGTCGTTTTTCGGCGACATCATGTGGCACACGCTTCTCACCTACGGCGCCTACGTCGCCGACTTCGTTGGGGCCGACAAACCGCTGTTCTACTTCGACGGGCAAAGCTTCGCCGGCCAGAACACCGGCGGCGGCGGCAAGGGCCTCATCGCTCCGTTCTTCTACTGGTTCGATTCGACCGCCAACACCGACGCCGGCACCACGTGGAACACCAGCGCGGATATGCCCAAGATCGAGCCGCAGATTCGGCTCACGTCATTGCAGCCGACGTGGCTCGAGGACACACCGACCGGCGGCGCCGGCGGCAGCCCCTTCTCATACACGTTCACAGCGACGAGCTCGCACACGCTCACCTACACGCTCAACACGGGCGCGTTGCCGACCGGTCTCACCCTCAACTCGGGCACCGGCGTGTTGTCGGGCACACCCTCGGCCGGGAACTACACGTACACGCTCAAGGCGTCCGACGGCGCCGGCCCCGACGCGATCACCCCGACGATCAATCAGAACTTCTCGGCGGCCGGCGTCCCGTCGATCGTCGTCACCACGCAATGTGCGGTGTTCAACAACGGCGACGGCTGCACGATCCCCGCGACCAGCGCCGGCGACACGCTGATCGGCATGGTCTCCACCGACGGCCAAGGCCTCACGTCGGTCACCGACAACGGTGGCGGCACCTGGACCCGCGTCGTCACCAACGCGGCCGGCGCCCAAGGCGGCGAGATCTGGCGCGACAACGGCAGCTCCGGCGCGACCACGATCACGTTCCACATCGCCGCCGGCGATCCCGGCATTGTCGTCGACGTGATCGAGGTGGCGAACCTCGGTACTACCGACCAGACCGGTACGACCGGCACGACCTCGAACAGCCCGACCGCCACGACGATCACGCCCGCCACCGCCAACGAGCTGTTCGTGTTCGCCAGTCGCAGCAATGGCTTCTACTCGTCGGGCCCGACCAACGGCTGGACGTTCGTGCACCACGACAACCACATGGACGCCTACCACGTCAACACGACCGGCGGCGCCGACGGCACCAGCTTCACCACGTTCACGTCCGACGTGTGGGCCGGCGCCACCGCCGCGTTCAACCACACATGAGCTTCGTGATCCCCACCGCCTCGACGATCACCGCCGCCGGCGTGATCGCGTGCGCGGCCTACCTGCGCGGGATCCTGCGCCGCCTCGACCGTTACGAGTCGCGGCTCTTTCGCGACGAGCTGCACCTCCTCGACCACGAGCGTCGTATCGACGCTCTCGAACCACCGAAAAGGGTGATCGCATGAACAACGAACCGGTCATCATCGAGGGCATCACCGCGATGGCGTTCGCGATCTTCGGCGGCTGGCTCGTCCAACACGGCATCACGCAAGCCGGCGCCAACACCGCGCTCAGCGCCATCGTCGGCGGCGTCGCCGCGGCGTGGGGCGCCTTCCGCCTGGTCGTCGCCCGCTCCCAAGTCACGCCCACCGCCAAGCTCACGCCACCCGCAGCGCCGCCCGCCGCGCCGAGCTCCGAACCGTTCCGGCCCGTATGAAACGCCGGCCCCTCATCACCGACGCGCGCGCCGCCAAGCTGTTCGGCTGGGCGCTGTTCATCGCCGGCGGCATCGTGTTGTGGGACGCCTACGACGGCCGCGGCGGCCACGCACCCTGGCCCCTCGGCGCCGTGCTGCCGTTCTGACATGACGTTCGTCGACACTTCCGCGCTCGCGATCGCCTCACCGCCGGTGCAGGTCTCGCCGGGCGCGTTGACGCAGATCCCGTTCCCGGCCGATCAATTGCCGAAGCGATCGATCCCGATTTCGTACCCGTACGTCGTGATCGTCAACTCGTCGCCGTACGCGTTGCTTGTCAGCCAAAGCGGCGTGCTGACACAGATCGCCGCGTACACCGAGGACCTGCTCGAGCTGCAGATCGCCGACGGATCGCGTCCGATCACGATCCTGGCGCAGCCCGGCAGCGCCACCATCGCGACCGGCGTTGACATGACCGTCTACGCCACCTGGTACTCGACCCCGCCCGGCGGCGAGTACCCCGCCGCGATCGGCGCCGGCACCATCGCCATCGGCACCAACTCCGGCCTGCCCGGCGGTTCCTTCGACGGAACGGTGCCGTTCGGATCGTTCGACGTGGCGCCGATGCCGTCGTGGGTACAGACGGTCGCGGTGCAGGCGCAGGTCGTCCCACCGAACGGCGTGTACGTCATCGTCAACTACACCACCAGCGGCGGCTTCATCTTCTCGGGAACATTGTCGAACGCGCAGATCTTGTACGTGCCGGTCAACGGTCAGCCGGTCACGTTCACACTGCTCACCAGCGGCGGAAACCTGATCGGGGTGTGGCCAGTGTTCGGGCTCACCACCGCGATCACCGCGCCGATCATCCAACCGTTCGGCGGCGGCAACAGCGGCGGCGTTCCCCATGGCCCGCAACCCAGGGCGGAAGTGACCGCCGCGGCCGGGGCGACCCCGACCATGATCATCGCCCCGCCGTTCGGGATGCAGGTCCGGCTTCGGTGCTGGTCATGGCAGTTCGCTGTCGCGCCGGCGGCCGGCGGCCAGCTCTTGCTGCGCGGCCTGTCGACCGGGAACCCGACCCTCATCCGCCACGAGGTTCCCGGAACCGTCAACGACCCGGGCTCGCCGATCCCGATGGACGTTTGGGTGCCCGACTTCCTCAACGCGTCGAGTCAGAACCAGCCCGACGGCATTCGGATCGACAACGGAACCACCCAAACCGTCACGGCCACGCTCGCGTACGAGCTCTGGCCCACCAACCTCGAACCCGTCTGACGCGAGGGGAGGTGAACTCGATGCCCAAACGCGACAGCAAAGGCCGCTTCGTCAAAACCAAAAAGCGCGCCACCAAAAAGCGCAGTCGGCGCCGGCGCCGCCGGTAGCTCAGATGCTCCCCACGTAATCGCGCAGATCGCAATCCTGCACACGCAACAACCGGCCGCCCACCCGCTTGGCCGGGAGCTCACCCGCGCGGATCAACCGATACACCGTCATCGTCGACACCCGCAACAACTCCGCCACCTCGCGCACCGTCAACAACTCAGGAACGCGTGCAGTCATTGCACGCGCCCTGCTCCCACTTTTCGCGGTTCGACATCACGCGCCCGCAGTACGGACACCGCGGCGGCTCGCCAGCACACGATCGGCACGGATCCAACACCGACGTCGCACCACAGCGCGAGCATGTGGGCACGCCCGGCGCGTGGACTCCTTTGCGTGATGCTCGCCACGCATCCCAACGCGACGGCGTCGTCATGACGCGTCGGGCCGGGCGGCGCGGCGGCCGTACTCCGCGAGCGCGATCACGGTCCGACCCGCGTCCGTCTCGCCGAGCTCGCGCAAGAGCTCCCGGGCGCGGTCGTGAAACTCGACCTGCGCGATCGCGCCGCACGCCGTGCATTGCGCGCGGGCCCGCATCCGCCGCTCCAGCGCGCTGCGCCGGCCACGCCGCCGCCGCAACGCCCACGTCGAGAACGATTCCCGCGCGCTCGACCCGACACCGATCGCGACGAGCAACACGATCGCCGCGAGGATCACCTCGGTGAGGATGATCACGATGATGCCGCCGCTTGCTCGCGCAGCGGTTCCTCAGCAGCCTGTGTGAGCGCGGCACCGAGCACGGCCATCTGGCTCGGCGTCATATCGATGCTCATGTACGTGGTCGCCGTCGAGAAGTTCACCGCCAATGATCCGTCGAAGTTGCGGTAGATCGCGCACGACTTCTCGGGCGACTCGAACACTTGGACGCGGTCCCCTTTTTCAGGCACGTGATGCCTCCTGTCGACGAGCTCGGCGGCGCTCGAGCCGGCCGGCGTGACCGAGCGGCGGGGGAGCGAACGAGCTCAACCCGTCGCGCGTGATCTTCACTTCGGCACGCGTCGCGATCGCGTCCGCCGCGCGCTCACGACTCCGGCACCGGGCGAACGTGACCGCACACGACTCGCACAACACCGCGCCCGACGTGTCACGCAACGGCCGAACCTCCGGTCGCGTGTTCCACGTACAGCCGCAACACTCGCAAACCCAAAGCTTCAACACACCCGCCCCCTCTCGACGCTCATGCGGTTCTTGCTCTTCGGCGTGGCGGCGTATCCGCTTCGAACAACGCGGCCTCGGCCATCGCGGCTTCCTTCACGAGCTCGGCGTGTGCGCGATCGCGTTGCGAACGCGTCGGACGCGGCAGAGGTGTGCGATCGACCGTCGGCACCTCCCAGGACCGGGCGACCGATTGCAACACCCGCGCCGCGCCCTCGGCCGTTTCGCAACGCGAGATGGGGGTCTGTAGTTGCCAAACGACTTCTTGGTAGAACGCGCCCAGGCGCACGTCGACGAGCGCCCGGTGCTCGACCTTCGCGCCGCAACACGTGCACGAAAGCGTCTCGTGTGGGCACTCCACCAACTCTGACAACGCGCGCTGCAAAACACCCGAGACGTTCAAGCCGGGCATCTCGCGCCGCACGAGCTCGGCGAGCTCGTCGGGCAACGTGACATTGATCCGCGCGGTCATCGTAAATGTTGCTAACGGCACGAATGCACGTCGAGCGGAATTGTGTGACCTCTGTCACGAGCAGTACCCCGCAGCGTGTCGAGCATCCTTGCGCCCCGATCCCGTCGTTGCCAGAATGCAACATATTCCGGAGCGGTGTCAAGCAACGAGGGAGCTCAACGGCATGGTGGCGACGTGGCAAGTGGTGCTCTACGCACGTTCGAAAGTGACGTGGCCGGGGCCGGTGCACGAGCGATTGCTCGATTACGTGATGGCCAACGAGACCGAAAACCGCTACGTCCTGCCGTCGTTGTCGCAGTGCGCGACGCAGCAAGAGACCGGGATTTCACCGACGATCGCGCGCGAGCGTTTCGCCGAGCTCGTCGCCTGGCGCGTGCTCGAGCGCATCGAGGGCGCGGGATCGCGCGGGCACGCCTACCGCGTCAATCTTCGCTTCGACGAGTGGCTCGTTCCGTGGCTCGGCGCGACGGCGCCGGGCATGGACGACGCGCCGTCGCGGGAGTGGTCGACCCGCCGACACCTCGCACTGGCGGAGATCGACCGCTTCGCGCGCCCCCCGGCCGTGCACGAAACCCTCGTTGTCGCGCGCCCGGGCGCGCGACAAACGCAAATAGCCGCGCGCCCGGGCGCGCGACAAACTTCGGGTTCCCGCGCGCCCGGGCGCGCGACAACCGACCCCGTTGTCGCGGGGCCCGGCGCGCGCCAAAACAAACGCCCCCCCGCGCCGCCGCTCCCGCCCGA
>JBGPPD010000044.1:0-16923 GCA_041488375.1 Gammaproteobacteria bacterium
GCGACCAAGGCGCAGTTCGACGCCACCGTCGGCATCCATCCCACGGCGGCCGAGGAATTCGTTACCATGCGCGAAAGATCCTCCTAGGCGCAGGATGCTCGAAGCGCGCATCGCGAAGATGGTCGGCGAATTCCGCGCCGGCGCCAGCCTGCCGGCCGCCATCCAGTTGTGGAACGGCAAGCGCTACGACCTGGGCGAGCGCCCCACGGTGACGCTGCGCGTGCCGGGACCGATGGCGCTGCGCTACTTCGTCAACGCCGACCTTGCCAAGCTGGCCGAGGCCTACGTCGAGGGCCACCTCGAGGTCGACGGCCCGATCGCCGAGGCGATGCGCGTGGCCGAGGGCCTCGCCACGCACTGGGGCCCGGCGCGCAAGGGGCGCCTACCTTCGCTGTTCAACCTGCACAGCAAGCGGCGCGACGCCGAGGCGATCCGCTACCACTACGACGTTTCCAACGAGTTCTACGCCCTGTGGCTGGACGCGCGCATGGTCTACTCCTGCGCCTACTACCGCGACGGCGGCGAAGAGCTGGCCGTCGCGCAGGAGCAAAAGCTCGACCACATCTGCCGCAAGCTGCGCCTGAAGCCCGGCGAGCGCTTCCTCGACATCGGCTGCGGCTGGGGCGCGCTGGTGATGCACGCGGCCGAGCGCTACGGCGTGAAGGCCACCGGCATCACGCTGTCGAAGAATCAGCATGCGATGGCCAACGAGCGCATCCGCGCCGCGGGCCTCGGCGAGCGCTGCGAGGTGCGCATCCAGGACTACCGCGAGGTGCCGGGCGAGGCGCAATACGACAAGATCGCCTCCATCGGAATGTTCGAGCATGTCGGGCTGAAGAACCTGCCGGTGTACTTCGGCGCCATCCGGCGGCTGCTCGCCGACGGCGGCAGCGTGCTCAACCACGGCATCACGTCGGTGGACCCGGACAGCCGCGCGGTGGGCATGGGGGGCGGCGAGTTCATCGAGAAGTATGTGTTCCCGCACGGCCAGCTGCCGCACCTGTCGCTGGTGATCCGGGAAATGGGCGCGGCCGGGCTGGAAGTGATGGATTCCGAGACGCTGCGGCTGCATTACGCGAAGACGCTGCGGCAGTGGAGCGACCGGCTGGAGGCGAACCTGGAAAAAGCCAAGGCCTTCGCGGGCGATAAGCGCTTGCGCATCTGGCGCACCTACCTCGCCGGCTGCGCGCACGCCTTCGAGCGCGGCTGGGTGTCGATCCAGCAGGTGCTGGCGGTGAAAGGCGACAACCCCGGCGTCAACCCGCTGCCGTGGACGCGGGACTACATGTACCGCGGCTAACAGCAGCCCTTGGTTCCGCCACGCCGCGGCGTTGACGCGCCGGCCTTCAGGAAGCAAAATGTATTCTTTGTATACACGGAGCGGTCGTGAGTGAACCTGTCACCCTGAGGCTGGATCCTGCAACCCGCAGGCGCCTGGAAAAGCTGGCGAAAGCGACGGACCGCAGCCGCGCCGCGCTCGCGGCCGACGCGGTGCGGCAATACCTGGACCTGAACGAATGGCAGATCGCGGCCATCCAGGCCGGCGTGCAGGAAGCCAATCGCGGCCGGCTCATCGACCACGGCAAGCTGAAGGCCAAGTGGGAGAAAAAGCTTGCGGCTGCGGTGGACGCGTCTCGCTGAGTTCGACCTCGACGAAATCGCGGAATACATCGGCCAGGACAGCCCGGCCGCCGCGGCGCGCATCGTCCTCGAACTGATCGACCAGGTGGAGGCCCTGCTTCCGGGGCATCCAGCGATCGGCCGTCCCGGGCGCGTGCTGGGCACGCGTGAACTAGTCGTTGGCAACCTGCCCTACATCATCGCGTACCGCGTGCGGGACAAGGATCTCCAAATACTTCGCGTTTTACACACTTCCCGGGCCTGGCCGGAAAGCCTGTAGCGAGACGATTGCAGGCTAGGAGACGGCGCGGACGACGAGAGATCCACCTGTCGCCAGCAACACGACCGCCACCGCGCGCAGCAGCTGCTCGCGCGAGATCTTCAGGAACATGCGCTGCGCCACGAAGATGCCGAGCAGCGAAGCGGGAATCACCGCGACGGCAACCAGCCACACCTTCGGCTCGAGCAGCAGCCCGGTCAGGAGGAAGGCGACGACCCTCGAAGAAATGCTGGTCAGCGTGGCAAAGCCCATCGTCGCCCGGAACTGCTCCTTCGTCAGCCCGCGCTGCGAGAGGTAGATCGCGTAAGGCGGCCCGCCGGCGCCGAACAGCGTGCTGGTGATCCCGCCGGCCAATCCGGCCAGCCAGGCCCACCCGGCCGCGACGACCGTCTTCGTTTCACGCCGGAACAGGCTGTACAGCGCGTAACTCACCACGAACACGCCCAGAGCCAGCATGCCCGCGGCCCGCGGCAGGTTGACCAGCAGCGTCACCCCAAGCGCGGTTCCCACGAGGATCATCGGCACCAGGCGCAGCCACTCGGCGCGCACCGCGTGCTTCGGATTCTCGAAACCGATGCGCAGCGCGCTCGACAAGTCTGCCAGCGCGAACAGCGGCAGCGCGAACTGCAGCGGCAGGAAATGCGTCGCCAGCGGAATGGTGACCAGCGCCGAGCCGAAGCCGGTGAGCCCGAACACCAGCGAACCCGCGAACGCGATCGGGATCAGCAGCAGATACTCGCTCGGCATCACGCCTCCCCCGCTTGGAGGTACAGATTCAGCGCATCGGTCCGGTTCATGCGCTTCAAGCGCGGCAGGTACCTCGGGTAGGGAATGCCGTAGCGCAGTTCCAGCGCCTGCGCGCGGCTTTGCAGCTCCTCCCAGGCGATCGCCTGCGGCGCGCCCTTCAATGCGATGACGATCACGTTCGGGTCGTAGAGCGCGGGCAGAGCCAGCACCCTGCCGCCGAAGGCGTTCTCGATCCTCCGCAGCCGCTCGTCGAGCTTCGGGTCGTCGTCCATGAAGTTCATCACCATCGCGCCCGGCTCCTCCAGCGCCAGCCAGGCCGCGTCGAAAAACGCCTGGCTCACCAGCGCCGCCGGCGGATGCTCGTCGGCGAAGGCGTCCACCACCAGGAGGTCGCAGCACTCCGGCGCGAGCGCCTCGGCGCCGTCGCCCACCTCGATCGACAGGCGCGCATCGTCCGGCGGCAGGAAGAATTGCTCGCGCGCCACCGCCACCACGCGCTCGTCCAGCTCGACCACGCGCGTGCGCATCCAGGGCAGCCGCCGCCAGAAGAACTTGACCAGCGACCCGCCGCCCAGGCCGATCTTCAGCGCGCGCCGCGGCCGCGGGTGGAACACCAGGAAGCTGGTCATGCAGCGGGTGTAGTCGAGTTCGAGGGCGAAGGGGTCCGAGAGGCGCATCGAGCTCTGGATCGCCTCGCCGCCGACGTGCAGCGTGCGCACGCCGCGCTCCTCGCTCACCGTGAGCGCCGGGCGCCGGCTCATGCCGGCGCGGCGAAATGCCGCCGCATCGCCGCCGCCAGGCCCGCCCCGGCGAAGGACAGTGCCGCGCAGCCGAGGATCGACACGTCGTAGCTGCCGAAGGCGTCGAAGCTCGCCCCGGCGAAGGTGGGCCCGATCAGCGTGGCGAGGCCCGCGGCGGTGTACAGCAAGCCGAGGATCGCGGAGAGGCTCCTCGGGCCGAACAGTTCCATGCACAGCGTCGGCGCCAGCGCCACGTAGCCGCCGTACAGCGTGCCGAAGCTCACCGCGAACACGGCGAGCAGCCAGAAATTCTGCGCCACCCACCACAGCAGGAACATCAGGCCCAGCCCGACGCCGATCGCCACCAGCGAGCTGGCATGGCCGAGCCGGTCGGCGAGACCGCCCATGGCAAAGCGCCCGAGCAGGCTGCCCAGGCCGAGCAGGCTCACCAGGGTCACGCCCTGCGCTTCGCTCAAGCCGACGTCCTGCGCGTAGGGCACCAGGTGCACCATCGGCACGAAGAAGCCGACGCAGATCAAGAACGCTACCGCGTACATGAGCCAGAACAGGACGCTGCGCGTCGCCTCGCGCAGCGTCATGCCCGGCAGCGTCGCGCCGGCCGCCGAGGCGCGCGTCGCGGCGCGGCCGCCCAGGGCCAGCGCCGCCGGCACCGCGGCGAGCAGCGCCAGCGTGGCGAGCCCGAGGTAGGCGCCGCGCCAGCCCCACAACCCGATCCACCATGCGGCGAGCGGCGGAACCAGGAGGTTCCCCGCGCCGATGCCGGAGACCGCGATGCCGCCGGCGAGCACCCGCTTCTGCACGAACCAGTGCTGGACCGCGGCGACAGCAGGGACGTAGGACAAGCCGATGCCGACGCCGATGCCGATGCTGTAGGTGACGTAGAGGATCCCCAATGACGGCGCGTGCGCGGCCGCCGCGAGCCCCGCGGCAATGCACAGCACGCCCGCGAGGCACACGCCGCGCGGCCCGAAGCGGTCGGCGAGCAGCCCGCCCGGCACGCCAAAGGAGAACCACAACAGCGCGCACAGCGAGAACACCAGCGAGATGTGCGCGCGCGGCGCGCCGAACTCGGCCTGGAACGCCTTGAAGAACGCGGCGAAGGAATACGCCACGCCGAAGCCGACGAACATCAGGATGAAGGCGGCGGCCACCACCCCCCAGCCGCGGCGCGAGGGGCTCAAGTCAGCGCTTCGCCGCGGATCGCGTCGGGGTGGCCGCGATCACCTCGACCTCGAGCAGCAGGTCGTCGTTCACCAGGCGCTCCACGCCGATGAGCGTGCTCGCCGGCAGCGCCTTCGGGTCCAGGTAGCGCGCGCGCACCTCGCGGTAGATGTTCACCGCCTCGGGGGTGGCGCGCACCAGGTAGGCGTTCATCTTCACCACGTCGCGCCAGGCGGCGCCGGCGGCCTTGAGGTTGTGGTCGAGCGCCTTGAACACCTGCTCGCTCTGCGCGCGGATGTCGCCCTTGCCCACCACCACGCCGTCGCGGTCGTAGCTCACCTGCCCGGCGACGAAGGCGAGGGTGAATTCGCCGCTCACCGCCACCGTGTGGGTGAAGAACCGCGGATCGAACAGCGCCTTCGGATTGAGGTATTTCTTCTTCATGTCAGGGCTCCCCGCGCGTCGATCGGCCAGAGCGCCTGCACCACGCCGCCGCGCACGCCAACATACCAGTCGTACAGGTTGATCGTCGGATCGCAGTGGCCGGGCACCAGCAGGAGCTTTTCGCCCAGGGCGGGCGCGGCGGCGCCGGGCGCGATCTCGAGGAAACCATGCTCATCGGAGGCATGCGCGTAGGTCACCCCCGGGCGCTGCCACACCGTGGGCATTCCCGAGTCCACGCTCGAGGCTTTCAAGCCGGCATCGACGATGGCGTGCCCGGGCCTGGCGCGGCTCATCACCGTGGCGAGGACGAACAGGGCGTGCTCGAAGCGCGGCAGCGGCACCGCCCACTCGTTCTTCGCGTAGTCCGCATCCATGAAGGCGTAGGACCCCGGCTGGATTTCGTCCCAGGCGCCCGACTCGATTTCGAACATGAAGGTGCCGCTGCCGGCGCCGGTGACGATGGGGCAGGCAATGCCGTTCTGCTCCAGCAGCGCGCGCGTCAGGCGCACCGCGGCGGCGGCCTTGTCGACCAGCGCGCGCCGGTCGGTGTTGGTGCGCACGTGCTGGGCGCGTCCCTGGTAGGCCTGCAGGCCGGCAAAACGCAGGTGGCGGCAGGCCGCCACCGCGCGCGCCAGCGCGAGCACCGGCTCGCCCGGCGCCACGCCGCAGCGCCCCATGCCGACTTCCACCTCCACGTAGACATCGAGCGTGGCGCCCGCGGCGCCCGCCGCGGCCTCCAACTCCTGCACGTTGCCGGCATCGTCCACGCACACCCCGATCCTCGCGTCTCGCGCCAATTGCGCCAGTCGCTCGAGCTTGGCGGCGCCGACCACTTCGTTCGACACCAGCACGTCCGGGATGCCGCCCTCGACCATCGCCTCCGCTTCGGCCACCTTCTGGCAGCAGACGCCGACCGCGCCGAGCGCCATCTGGCGCTTGGCCACCTCGGAGGACTTGCTGGTCTTGGCGTGCGTGCGCACGCGCACGCGGCCGCGCGCCATGCCGGCGAGCGAGCGCAGGTTGCGCTCGAAGGCGTCGAGCTCGAGGATCAGCGCCGGCGTATCCACCTCCTCCAGGCGCTGGCCGAGGCGTGCCGCAGGCCTCATGCCGCGCGGGCACGCTGCTGCATGCCGTACCCCAGGATGGCGATCGCCACCAGCGCCACCAGCGGCAGGGCGAAGAGATTCACGCGCTCCCAGCCGGCCGCGGTGACCGTCGCGCCCGAAGCGAGCGAGGACACCACCATCACGGCGAAGATCGCCTGGTCGTTGGCCCCTTGCGCCTTGGCCATCTCCTCGGGGCGGTAGGTCTCGGTGAGCAGCGTGGTCGCGCCGATGTACAGGAAGTTCCAGCCCATGCCGAGCAGGACCAGGGATGCCCAGAACTGCGTCACCGAGATGCCCGAGAGCGCCACGCCGATGGCGGCGAAGTTGAGCAGCGCGCCGGTGAACATGACCGGCAGCACGCCGAAGGCGCGGATCAGCCTGCCGGTGAAGAAGGAGGGTGCGAACATGCCGATCACGTGCGAGGAGATGACGAAGGCCGCGTCGCTGTAGGGATGGCCGCACACGCCCATGGCGATCGGCGTGGAGGTCATGAGGAAGTTCATCACGCCGTAGCCGATGGCGCCGGCCAGCACCGCGACGATGAACTTGGGCTGCGCCGCGATCTCGGCGAGCGGGCGGCCGGGGAGCGCCTGGCTCTTCGCGTCGGGCGTCGGGACGCGGATGAAGCGCAGCAGCAGCAGGGTGAGCAGCGCGAAGCCGATGAGCGCGAGGTACGCGCCCATAAAGCGCGGCGTCAGGAGGTCCACGGTGAACCGGCTGGTGGTCGGACCGAGGATGCCGCCGACCAGCCCGCCGGCGAGCACCAGCGAGATCGCGGTGCTCTTGAAATCGGCGCCCGCCACGTCCGCCGCCGCGAAACGGTAGTACTGCCCATAGGCGTTGTACACGCCGTACACCAGCGTGCCGAGGCAAAGCAGCCAGAAGCTCTGCAGCCAGACGGCCGTCGCGCACAACAGCGCCCCGGCAATGCCCCACAGCGTGCCGGCCATGAGGCCCCGTTGGCGCCCCACGCGCTTCATGTGCAGCGACGCCAGCATGGTGGCGAGCGCCCCGCCCGCCACCCAGCAGGTCACCGGCAGCGTGGCGAGCGCCCGGGCCGGTGCGAGCGCGAGCCCGGCGAGGCCGTTGATCGCGATCAGGGTGGCGTTGTTGGTCAGCAGCAGCGCCTGGCAGGCGGCGAGCAGCGCGACATTGCGGCGGGTACTGTTCATGTATACAGTATCAGGCAGGAGTGCCATTCTAGATGGAAACGCAACGCCAGCGCGGCGCGCTTTCGCAGATCCAGGGCCGCTTCGAGACCGTCGAGCGCGCCGAATTCGACGACGGCTGGGCGCGCGAAGACGAGCCGCTCGCGCCGCTCGCCACCACCGTCACCGTGGAGCGGGCGCGTTCCATCATTTCCAGGAACGACTCGCCCGACATCCCCTTCGACCAGTCGATCAACCCCTACCGCGGCTGCGAGCATGGCTGCATTTACTGCCTGGCCGGAGACACGAATATCTTGATGGCCGACGGCACGACGAAGCCGTTAGCCGAAGTAAGGACAGGGGACACGATTTACGGAACGGTACGCAGAGGCTGGTTTCGCCGCTACTCAAAAACGAAGGTGCTGGCGCACTGGAGCGTCATCAAACCGGCCTACCGCGTTACTCTTGAAGATGGCACCGCGCTCGTCGCGGGCGGGGATCACCGGTTTCTGACCGAGCGCGGCTGGAAGTTCGTGGCTGTCGGTGAAGTTCAGAGGCCGCGTCTCACAAAGAACAACAAGCTGATGGGTAGCGGAGCATTTGCCGATGCAATCCCCAAGGACGCCAACTATGAGCTCGGCTACCTCGCCGGAATGATCCGGGGCGACGGTCACCTTCATTCCTACTCCTACAAACGTCGCGGCAGGGCGAATGGCGACCAGCATCGCTTTCGACTTGCCTTGTGCGACGCGGAAGGACTCGCCCGAACCGAGGAGTACCTGGCACATTGGCGCATCACGACCGGGGAGTTCGTCTTTCAGCAAGCACGCGCCGGCCGGCGGGCGATGCACGCGATTCGCGCCAGCGCACGCGGCAGCGTCGCAGACATTCGCGAGCTGGTGGATTGGCCGCGGGCGCCGGCACGGGAATGGGCCGCAGGTTTCCTCGCCGGAATATTCGACGCGGAAGGAAGCTACAGCGACTGCACGATTCGGATCAGCAATACGGACCGGGAGATCATCAGCCGGATCTCGCAATGCTTGGAGGTGTTTGCCTTCAGGTTCGTGATCGAGCACACCAAGCGAGAACGGGCGAAACCTGTCGACGTTGTACGCGTCATCGGGGGCCTGAGAGAGCACTTCAGGTTCTTCCATACCGTGGATCCCGCAATAACCCGCAAACGCGAGGTCTCAGGCCTGGCGGTAAAGAGCGATGCGCAACTCAAGGTGGTCAGCATCGAACCCTTGCGCAAAACCATGCGGCTTTACGACATCACGACCGAGACGGAGGATTTCATCGCCAACGGCGTGATCAGCCACAACTGCTACGCGAGACCCAGCCACTCCTACCTGGAACTGTCTCCAGGGTTGGATTTCGAGACGAAGCTCTTCGCGAAGACCAATGCGGCTGAGTTGTTGAGGGATGAGCTCGCCAAGCCAGGCTACGTGGTCTCGCCCATCTCACTGGGCGCCAACACCGACTGCTACCAGCCGGCCGAGCGCAAGCACCGCATCACGCGGCAGATATTGGAAGTGCTCGCGGAATGCGAGCACCCGCTCACCATCGTCACGAAATCCGCCTTGGTGGAGCGCGACCTGGATCTGCTGGCGCCGATGGCGCAGAAGAACCTGGTGAAGGTGTACGTGTCCATCGGCACGCTGGATCACTCCTTGGCGAGGAAACTCGAACCCAGGGCAGCGAGCCCTCGGCGTCGCCTGGACGTCATCAAGGCCTTGTCTTCCGCGGGAGTTCCCTGCGGCGTGATGGTCGCCGCGCTGATCCCGGCGCTGAACGACAAGACGCTCGAACACGTGCTGGAAGAAGCCTCGAAGGCCGGCGCGCGCGCAGCGGCCTACGTCATCCTGCGGCTGCCCAATGAGCTAAAGGACATCTTCAAGGAGTGGCTCGCCGCGCACTACCCGGAGCGCGCCGAGCACGTGATCAGCATCGTGCGCCAGATGCGCGGCGGCAAAGACAACGCCTCCAGGTTCGGCGAGCGCATGCGCGGCACCGGCAACTTCGCCGAGCTGATCGCCAAGCGCTTCGCCATCGCCTGCAAGCGCTTCGGCTTGAACGGCCACGGCGGCGGGCGGAAGACGCCAGAACTGGACTGCACAAGGTTTGTTCCCCCTTCGCCGGCCGGGCAGATGAAGCTCTTCTAGAACAGCATGCTACGATCTGAAATCTCCAGGAAAACAACAATGCAGGCGCAAAGACGCAAACAACTTGGAGCCTATTTCACCCCTGACGCCACGGCAGCCTCGCTGGTCCGTTGGGCGGTACACCATCCCCGAGAAAGAATGCTCGACCCGTCAGCGGGAGATGGTCGCTTCCTCGCGCTGCACAAGAGATCTGTCGGGGTTGAAACGGATCCGGGTTCTGCCGTCGCCGCGCGAGCCCAGGCGCCCTGGGCATTGGTCCATGAAGGTGATTTCTTCCAGTGGGCGGAAGGCACGAAGGAGCGCTTCGAATGCGCGGCGGGGAATCCGCCGTTCATTCGATACCAGCGATTCGCCGGCGAGGATCGCGATCGAGCGCTTCGCTTGTGCGCCCGATTGGGCACGGAGTTCTCATCCCTCGCGTCATCGTGGGCTCCTTTCCTGGTTGCTGCCGCTTCGCTGCTCAAGCCCGGGGGACGGATGGCTTTCGTCGTGCCGGCCGAGATCGGTCACGCCCCCTACGCCGCGCCGTTGATCAGATACCTGCTCGCCCGATTCGCCGATATCAGACTGCTTGCGGTTCGCGAGAAGGTGTTCTCAGAGCTTTCTGAGGACGTGTGGCTTTTGTATGCAGATGGATTCGGGAACTGCGCGCAGGGGATCATGTTTTCCACTGTCGATCGGTTTGAGTACATGGAGGCTCCGCCGACAGCCGGGAGACTTGTCACCCGCGACGAACTGGAGCGATGGAATTTCCGCCTTCGGCCGTTCCTGCTGCCGAGGGACATACTTGCGCTGTATCGCGAGCTGTCCGCGCACCCAACGACCGTCAGATTGGGTGAAGTTGCCCGGGTCGGTATCGGCTATGTAACCGGAGCGAACGATTTCTTTCACCTTCGCCCTACTCTCGCCAGGCGACTTCGGATCCCGGAATCGATGCTCCACGTCAGCGTTCGAAACGGCCGCATGTTGCCCGAGACGGCGGTGACGCACAGCACTGTGGAAAGATGGCTGGCAGAAGACGAAGCCTGCCTGTTGCTCAAGTTGCCAGCAGGCACTTCTCTTCCGGATTCAGTTCGCCGATATCTCGACAGCGAGGAAGGTGTCAGTGCGCGCAGCACTTACAAATGCAGAATGCGTGATCCGTGGTACTCCGTGCCTGACGTGACCGTTCCCCATGGATTTCTCGCCTATATGTCCAGCGGATCGCCGGGTTTGATCGCAAATCGAGCTGGATGCGCCGGTACAAATTCCGTGCACACCGTACAACTGACCACGCCGGGAGACCTCCGCTTGCTTCAGGTCGCATGGAGCAAGCCCCTGACCACCCTCAGTTGCGAGATTGAAGGCCATCCGCTCGGCGGTGGAATGCTGAAGATCGAACCCCGTGAAGCGCAGAGAGTCGCGATGAGTCTCGCGGCGCGGACCGACAGGAGATCGGACAGCCAGCTCCTGGAAGGACTGCACACCTTGCGGAAGTGGAGGCATTGCCATGGCTGACCGCAAGGAACGCGTATGCATCTGGGTACCCCTGCGGAGAGCATGCGAGGATTTCGCCAAGGCTGCAGAAGGCACGCAGGGCTCTGAGCACATCATCAAGATGCATTGGTACGTCGCCTGCCGCTTGGTGCTGGAAGGTGGCTTTCATCCAGACCACGTGAAGCCGCATCCTCCCTTCAAGGTACAGCGGGCAGCCAAGCGCAACGTGCTTGTCTACGATCCGTCCGCAGCCAGCGGAAGGGAGGCCACGGTATTTGGAGGTCTTAAGACAAAAAACATCGATGTCGCCGTCACAATCCCCGAAGTCGGCCCATGCATTGCGATATCGATGAAAGGCACTCTCAAGGCTTTCCGCAATCTCACGAACAGGCTGGAAGAGGCTGTGGGGGATTGCACCAACGTGCACATCGCGTACCCAGCGCTTGTGTACGGATTCATCCATCTTCTCAGAGCAAACCGCGAAGGCGCGGTGCCTGCTTCGGCCGCCAAGCTCCTCAAGCGGGATCCGAAGACCGGCGCGACCGCGACTGAAGACGTCGCGATCAGAAAGAACGGCCAATTGTCCGAGTTCATCCGGAAATATGCCGCTGCCATGGAACGCCTTACCGCAAGACGGGACCTGCGGGACGATCCGAGTCGATATGAGGCGATTGCCTTACTTGCCGTGGAAGGCGCCGAGAAGGGAATGGGCGGTGTGCTTCGAGATCACCCCGAGCCCGGCAACGCGCTCAGGTTTGAGGAGTTCTTTTCCACCATCTATCGCCAGTATGAGCTGAGATACGTGTACGGAGCACCTGACCTGCAGCACGCCACACGACGGCTGGAATGGGATCCGGAATCACCAGCCCTGCGCGATATTCAGTTCGACGGATTCGACGCAAGGGTCGCTGCAAGCGATCAATAGTCAAAGTTCAGCAAAACACCGAGCGAATTTGGCCGGACTCGAATACCACATAGGAATCCTCATTGACAGTGTCGCTGCCGCCTTCCTGGTCATTCTCATAAACGATTCCGTCATACCGCAACCCCTTGATCGCGGCGATGACGCAATGGCTTGCCTCCTTGAATGTACGAGCACGATAGACTCGATCTCGCACATCTTTGCCTATAAGACAATCGCGACATAGCCATGTGGCGACGTTCTCGGCGCTGCGGCGGCCTCGTTCAAACAGGTCAGGCAGCCGCAGAGGATTCTCGATATGGAGATAGACTGGTCTGATATTGCTCCCCGACAGGGCGCGCCGCTCCTCATCCCATCCCGCAAAGAACTCCGCCTGCTTCAAGGTGCCAAAGTGAAATCCCAGCTCAGGACACCTTTTTCTTGTGCAAAATTCTTCGAAACAGGACAAGGTCCCGTGAAAAACGATCCGTGGCGATCCGTCCGCATTGACAATCCTGCTCCTGCCAAACCATCGGCGGAATTCCGAACGATCGCTCATTCGCATTGAGAATGTACTTGGAGTCAGGCGGTCAACGTACTTTTAACTGGCGCATGGTAGCAATCGCCGGTGGCTGGCTGTGGGCCGCCGCGATCGTGTTCCTGTCCCTCACGCCGCACCCGCCGCAGATCGACGTCGCCTACGGCGACAAGTTCGGCCACCTCGCCGCCTACGGCCTGCTGATGTTCTGGTTTTGTTCCCTATACCGATATAGGTATACCCGGCTCGCCTACGGCCTCGGCTGGATCGCCATGGGAGTCGCGCTCGAGTTCGCGCAGCGGGCCACCGGCACCCGCAGCTTCGAGCTCGCGGACATGGCCGCCGATTCGCTGGGCGTGCTGCTCGCATGGGGATTGGCTATGCTGCGCAAGTGAGCACCGCTCGCGCGCTGCGCCTGCTGGAAACGCCGATCCTGCCGACCATCGGCCGGCTGGCGGCGCCCGGCATCCTGCTCGCGCTGTTCCAGACCGCAGTGTCGATCGCCGACACGCACTACGTGGGACGCCTCGGCACCGAAGCGCTCGCCGGCCTGGCGCTGGTGTTCCCGCTGGTGATGCTGCTGCAGATGACCTCCGCCGGCGCCATGGGCGGCGGCGTGTCCTCGGCGCTGGCGCGCTCGCTCGGCGCGGGCAACGAGGCGGCCGCCCGGCGGCTGGTGACGCACGCCCTGGTGATCGCGCTGGTTGCGGGCCTCGCCTTCACCCTGCTGCTGCTCGCGCTCGGCGAAGTGCTGTATGCGCTGCTCGGCGGCAAGGGCGAGGCCCTCGCCCAGGCGCTCGCCTATTCGCAAGTGCTGTTCGCCGGCGCGGTGTTCGTCTGGCTCGCCAATACGCTCGCCAGCGTGCTGCGCGGCAGCGGCAACACGCTGACCCCGGCCATGGCGCTGGCGGGCGCGGCGCTCGTGCAGATCCCGCTTTCCGGCGCGTTGACGCTGGGCTGGGGCCCGTTCCCGCGCCTGGGCATCAGCGGCGCGGCACTCGCCTACGCCATCTCGTTCCTGGTTTCCAGCCTGGCCATGGGCGCCTCCGTATGGCGCAGCGCGCTGCGGCCGAGGCGCGCCGACTGGCGGATCGAAGGGCGCCACTTCGGCGACATCCTGCGCGTCGGCGCCCTGTCCTCGCTCTCGGCGCTGCAGACCGTGCTCACCGCCGTGATCCTGACCGGCTTCGTCGGCACCTTCGGCACCGCGGCGCTCGCCGGCTACGGCGTCGGCGTGCGCCTGGAGCTGCTGCAGGTGCCGCTGGTGTTCGCCATCGGCCAGTCTTTGGTGGTGCTGGTCGGCACCCACATCGGCGCCGGGCACGGGACGCGCGCCAAGCACATCGCCTGGATTGGGACCGGCATCGCGGCGGGCATTTCGCTCGCCATCGGCCTGTTCGTCGCGGTGTACCCCGCGGCGTGGATCCGCATCTTCAGCGACGATCCCGCGGTGCTCGCGACCGGGGGCCAGTACCTGCGCATCGTGGCGCCTTTCTACGCTCTGTTCGGCGCCGGCATGGCGCTGTACTTCGCCTCGCAGGGCGCGGGCCGCATGCTGCTGCCGGTGCTGGCGGGCACGGCGAGGCTGGTGCTGGTGGTGGCGGGCGGCGCGACGGTGGTCGCGCTCGCCGGTCCGCTCGGCGCGGTGTTCGCGGTGATCGCCTGCGGCATCGCGCTGTTCAGCGCGCTGATCCTCACCGCGGTGTACCGCGCGAGGTGGGGTGCCTAGGCGGCGGGCAGGAGCGCGTAGGGTGGGCCCACGGCCCACCCTACGGGCGAAAGAAAGCGATCAGCGCGTCGAGCGTCGCGTCGGGCGCCTCGGCCATCAGCGAATGGCCGCAGGAGGCGAGCTGCACCACCGTCGCCCCCGGCACCAGCTGCGCAAACGCCTGGCCAGCCCTGGGCAGGGCCATCTGGTCGCGGCGGCCGAGGAGGAAGAGCACCGGGCACTTCACTTTCGCGGCGGCGGCCTCGCCGCCCGCGTACGTGTTGCAGGCATTGAGGTCGTCGTAGAGCACCCCTGGCGCAAGGCGCGCGAGGCGCGCCAGCGTGTCACCGTACATCCACATGCCCGGGTTGGGATTGCCGCCGAGCGGCACCTGCGGCGCGTGGCCCCAGATGGTTTCCATGTCGTAGGCCGCAGGGTCGTTGCGCTTCGCCGCATCGAGGAATGCTTCGCCGACCTTCATCGGATAAGCCGTGCCGAGCAGCGCGATGCGCTCCACGCGTTCGGGCCGGCGCGCGGCGCATTCGAGGGCCACGAGCGAGCCCATCGAGTGCCCCACGACGGATGCGCGCTCGATCCGGTGCGCATCCAGCACGCGAAACACCCAGTCGGCCATCTCGCCGACGGTGCGCAGCGGCGACCCTTCGGACCTGCCGTGGGCGGGCAGGTCCACCGCGAGCACATTGAAGCCGTGGTAGCCGAAGTAGCGGCTCTGCAGCCCCCACCAGGAATGGTCGAGCCCCGCGCCATGCACGAAGACGATCGCGGGCTTCGCCGGATCGATGTCGTGCGCGGCGCCATAGGCAAAGGCCTGCCGGCCTTCGACCGCGAAGTTCACTTCTGCGACGCCCTCAACGCGCGGCCGAGGTCCTCGATGAGGTCTTCGGCGTCTTCCAGGCCGATGGACAGGCGCACGGTGCCGGCGCCGATGCCGGCTTTCTTCAGGTCCGCGTCCGACATGCGGTAGTGCGTGGTGCTGGCCGGATGGATCACCAGCGACTTCGCGTCGCCGACGTTGGCGAGGTGCGAGAACACGCGCAGCGCCTCGATGCAGCGCTTGCCGGCCTGCCTTTTATCCCCATTGGGCCCGCCCTTGATGTCGAAAGTGAACACCGCGCCGCAGCCGCGCGGCAGGAGCTGTTGCGCCAGCGCGTGGTTCGGGTGATCCGGCAGCTCGGGATAGACCACCTTGTCCACCGCCGGGTTCGCGGCCAGGAATTGCACCACCTTGCGCGTGCTCTCGACGTGGCGCGGCATCCTCAGGTGCAGCGTCTCGACGCCCTGCAGGATCTGGAAAGCGGTCATCGGCGCCATGCAGGCGCCGAAATCGCGCAGGCCTTCGCGCCGCGCGCGCAGCAGGAACGCCCGCGTGCCCGACTCTTCCTCGAAATCCATGTTGTGGAAGCCGGCGTAAGGCGTGGTGAGCTGGGGGAATTTACCGCTCTTCTCCCAGTCGAAGCGGCCCGAGTCCACGAGGACCCCGCCGATGGCGATGCCGTGGCCGCCGAGGAACTTGGTCGCCGAGTGATACAGCAGATCGGCGCCGTGCTCGAAAGGCTTCATCAGCCAGGGCGTGGTGAAGGTCGCATCCACCAGCAGCGGCAGCCCCGCCTGGTGCGCCACCTTCGACACCGCCGGGATGTCGAGCACCTCCAGCCCCGGGTTGCCCAGCGTCTCGCCGAACAGCAGGCGCGTGTTCGGCCGGATCGCCCTGGCGAAATTCTCCGGCGTGCCGGGCGCGACGAAGGTGGTTTCGATGCCGAAGCGCTTGAGCGTGTAGCCGAGCAGGTTGTGCGAACCGCCGTAGAGCGAGTTCGAGGCGACGATGTGGCTGCCGGCGTCCATCAGCGTGGCCACCGCGAGGTGCAGCGCCGCCTGGCCGGAAGCGGTGGCGATGGCGCCCACGCCGCCTTCCAGCGCGGCGATGCGCTCCTCCAGCACCGCCACCGTCGGGTTGGAGATGCGCGAATAGACGTGGCCCGCGCGCTCCATGTTGAACAGCGAAGCCGCGTGCTCGCTGTCGCGGAACACGTAGGACGTGGTCTGGTAGATCGGCACCGCCCGGCTGCCGGTCGCCGGGTCGGGCGACTGGCCGGCGTGCAGCGCCAGCGTGTCGAAGCCCGGAAACTTGGGTCCGGCCACCTAGCGCTTAGTGCAGGTTCTTGCGCCCCGGGCGCGTCGCGTACTCGAACGCGCGCTCGGGCTGCTTCTTCTCGCCGCCGGCCGCCGAGCGCTTCTTCCAGTCGCGGTCGAACAGCTGGTTCACCAGCGCCGCCACTTCGGCCGCGGCCTCCTTGTCGAACTGCCGCTCGAGCAGCGCCGAGACGTCCTCGATCATGCAGCGGCGCTGCGCCTCGTGGATCGCCTGCGCGGTCGGGCCGACGAACAGCAGCTTGGCTTCCTGCTCGCCGTTCTCGTGGTAGACGGTGAGGTCCACCTCGACCGCCTCGTAGCAGTACGGCCCGAGGTTGTCCAGCGAGGCCTCCAGCGCGGCGTGAAAGCTCCTGCCGATCTCGCCGGTCCAGCACAGCAGCAGCAGCAATTCCTTCTCGTCGAAGCGGATGCCCGGCTCGTCGGCCTCCAGGCTCTTCACGTCGGCGAGCGCGTCGGCGTCGAGGTACTCGAGCCACGGCGCGAAGGCCTGCTCGATCTGCTTGCGGGAGACCCCTTCGAGAATGGGGATGTCGGCGTGCACGTGAACTTCGAGCCGCATGGGAAACCTCGCGACAGAATGGGCGAGAATTTTATCACGCGGCGGCGTCGACTCTGAGTTCCCGCGGCTAGAATCCGGCGCATGACCCGGCCGGACTACGCGGGCGGCGGTTTCGCCAACCTGATCGCCTCGATCGTCGA
>JBGPPD010000045.1:0-16673 GCA_041488375.1 Gammaproteobacteria bacterium
GCGCGAGCGCGTCCGGCGGGTGCTGGGCGAGACGCCTTCGGCGGGCATCCTCGCCGCGCTGGCGGTCGGCGACCAGCGCGCCATTTCCGGCGAGGAATGGCGGCTGTTCTCGCGCACCGGCGTCACCCACCTGATGAGCATTTCGGGGCTGCACGTCACGCTGATCTCGGGCCTTTGCGCGTGGCTGGTGGCCGCTCTGTGGCGTCGCGTGCCGCGCTTGGTGCTGTGGCTGCCCGCTCGCAAGGCCGGCGCGCTGGCGGCAATCGCGGGCGCGCTCGGCTACACACTGCTGGCCGGATTCGCCGTGCCGGCGCAGCGCACGTTCTACATGGTGACGGTGGTGGCGCTCGCGCTGTGGTCCGGCCGCATCGCCTCGCCGTCGCGCACGCTGGCGCTCGCGCTCGCCGTGGTGACGGCGCTCGATCCCTGGGCGGTTCTGCAGGCTGGATTCTGGCTGTCCTTCGGCGCGGTGGCGCTGATCTTTTTCGTGGCGGCGGGCTGGACCGCCGGCGAAGCGCGGCCCTGGCAATGGCTGCGCGTGCAATGGGCGATCACCGTGGGGCTCGCCCCGGCCGCGCTGTTTCTGTTCTCGCAGGTCTCCGTGGTGGGGCCGCTGGCCAACGCGCTCGCCATCCCGTTGGTGTCGGCGGTGATCACGCCGCTGGCACTCGGCGCGGCGCTGCTGCCCGTGGACGCGCTGCTGCACCTGGCCGAGTGGCTGACGCAGTGGCTGCTCGAATACCTCGAGTGGTGCGCGCAATTGCCGGCGGCCACCTGGCAGCAGCATGCGCCGCCGCTGTGGGCGACCCTGCTCGCGCTCGCGGGCGTCGCGTGGTTGCTTTTGCCGCGCGGTTTCCCGTGGCGCGTCTCGGGCGCCGCGCTGATGCTGCCCGCGCTCGCGCTGCCGGCCGCAGCGCCCGCTGCGGGAGAAGCGTGGATCGTTACGCTCGACGTGGGGCAGGGGCTCGCGGTGCTGGTGCGCACCGCCAATCGCGCGTTGCTCTACGATGCCGGCCCGGCCTATGGCGCCGGGGCGGATAGCGGAGAGCGCATCGTCGCACCCTATCTGCGCGCCGCGGGGGTCGACAAGCTGGATACGCTGGTGCTGACGCACGACGACAGCGACCACACCGGCGGCGCACTTTCGGTGCTGGAAGGCATGGAGGTGGAGCGCGTGCTCTCGTCGCTGCCTGCGGCGCATCCGCTGCTGGCGCTGGCGCCCGCGGTGCGGGGCTGCCAGCGCGGCATGGCCTGGGAGTGGGACGGCGTGCGCTTCGAGATGCTGCACCCGGGAGCGGGCGGCGCAGCGCGCCCGCGCAACGACCGGAGCTGCGTGCTGCGCGTCAGCGCGGGCGACACTTCGATGCTGCTGACCGGCGACATCGAGCGCGGCGCGGAAAGCGAACTGCTGCGCGCGGCGCCTTTGCGCACCGACGTGCTGCTGGTGCCGCACCACGGCAGCCGGACCTCCTCGACCGGGGAGTTCCTGGCCGCGGTCCGGCCGCGAGTCGCGCTGGCCGCCGCCGGCTACCGCAACCGCTTCGGCCATCCGAACGAGGCGGTGCTCGGGCGCTACGCGGCGGCGGGGATCCCCGTGCTGCGCACCGACCGGGACGGCGCGCTGACCGTGCGCCTGCTCCGGGGCGCGATCGAGGTCGAGGCGGAGAGGGCCCGCCGCGCGCGCTACTGGCACGTCCCGCCCCGCCCGGCGTAAACTCACCGCGCGGGGTTCTCCCGCCAACTTCCAGGAGGGGTACATGGCCAAGGGCAACAATGCGGTCTATCGCGTCACCGACGTCATCGGCACCAGCCCGAATTCGTGGGAAGAAGCGGCGCGCAACGCCGTGAAGACGGCGGCCAAATCGCTGCGCGACCTGCGCATCGCCGAAGTCACCAAGCTCGACGTCAAAGTGGAGGACGGCAAGATCACGCAGTTCCGCACCCGCCTGTCCCTGTCCTTCAAGTACGACGCGTAGTGGGATTCACGGCGACCGTCCGCGTCACCGGAGCCGCGGGCCGCTACGAGGATTTCCGGGAGCGGGTCCGCTGGCTGCTGGTGCGCGACGTCGACACCGAGCCCTACACCGAGCACCACGCGCCCGGGCTGCTCGAGTACCGCTTCGTATTGGCCAAGGGACTGCCGTTCCCGGTTTTCGTCGAGGCGACCGCCGAGTACCCGGAGCTGCGCGTCGAGGTCGAGTGGGACAAGGACGGCGCGCGCGGCGGCGCGGCGATCGAGGGCGGGCGCCTGGTGGACAAGTGGACCGGGGAGCGCGACCCGACTTGAACCCGGTGCAGCGCCGTGTGCAGTGCGCCTCGAGTGCCGGGCTGCACCGCATCGCCTATCTGGAATGGGGCAGCCCGGACAACCCGCAGGTGCTGGTCTGCGTGCACGGCCTCGGGCGCTGCGCGCGCGACTTCGACAACCTGGCGCGCGCGATGAGCGACCGCTACCGCGTCGTCTGCCCGGACATGGCCGGGCGCGGCGATTCCGACTGGCTCGCCGACCCGATGCTCTACGACATCCCGCAGTACGTCGCCGACACGGTGACGCTGATCGCGCGGCTCGACGTCGAGCAGGTGCATTGGGTCGGCACTTCCATGGGCGGCCTGATCGGCTTGGCGCTCGCGGCGCAGAAGAATTCTCCCGTCGCGAAACTGGTGCTGAACGAAGCGGGCCCGGTGATCGCCAAGGCCTCGCTCGAGCGCATCGCCGCCTACTTCGGCAAGGCGCCGCCGCTGCCGAGCTTCCAGGCGGCCGAGCAGCTGGTGCGGTTGGTGTCGGCGCCTTTCGGGCCGCATACCGACGAGGAGTGGCGCTTCCTGACTGAAGTGGTGGTGCGCCGGAACGCCGACGGCGGCTACCGCTTGCACTACGACCCGAGGATCGCCGAGCCTTTCCGCCGCCAGATTGCGGACCAGGACCTGGAGTCATGGCCGACGTGGGACGCAGTGCGCTGCCCGACGCTGGTCATCCGCGGCGCGCAGTCGGATTTGCTGTCCAAGGACACGGCTCTGCAGATGACGCAGCGCGGGCCGAAGGCGAAGCTGGTGGAGCTGCCCGGCATCGGCCATGCGCCGACGCTGCTGCACGCGGACCAGATCGCCCTGGTGCGCGACTTCCTGCTTTCCTAGCCTGTAGGGGGGCCAACGGCCCACCCTACGCGCGGCGATTGGCCGCGTCCCAGTGCCGCTCGAGGTTCGCGATCAGCGCCGGGCTGAAGTGGCACTGCGCCTGCTCGCGCGCATACACCGCCATGTAGCGGCGGAAGGTGTCGAGCGGCTCCTCGCCGGCGCGGAACGCGCGCCGGTTGCTCGCCGCGCTCACCACGCCGGCGTTGGTGAGGTGATGGATAGTGCGCTCGATCGCCTGGTCCATGCCCGTGACGGGCGCGATTTCGTCGCAGATCTTCCTGCCCTCGGCCGAGGCGCAGTCCAGCCGCCGCTCGGCGAGGATCGCCTGGCGCGCGATGCGCGCGCCGACGAAGCGCGACAGGCGCAGGTTGGCCGCTCCGGGGATGATGCCTTCCTTGCGCGCGGGCAGCGTCATGTAGGCGTCATCCGCCGCGATCACGTAGTCCAGGGTGAGCAGGAGTTGGCAGTGCCCGCCGATGGCGAAGCGCTCCACAGCCGCCACCCAGGGTTTCTCGATGCAGTCCTGCTCCGGGTCCGCGCCGGGCAGCGCCAGCCCGCGATACAGCTTGTTGACGAAGCCCAGGTCGCGGATCAGGTACCAGAGCAGGCGTATCTTTCCCTGGTACAGGTGCGTCAGGTTGATGCCCGCGCCGAACACGCGCTGCCCGGCGTGCTTGGGATGATCGACCGGGCCGCCGCGCAGCACGCACAGCTCCGACTGGGGATCGAGCAGCGCCACGTCGACGGCGGTTTCCATGCCGGCGAGCGTGGATTCGTCCTCGGCGTTGAGGAACCTCGGGTTGCTCATGGTGAGCACCACGGCCTTGCCCTGGCGCTTGAGGTGCGCGCCGGCCAGCGACAGCTCGCCGCGCGCCTGGAACTGCGCGAGCTGCGCGCGCGCATCCTCGCGCGGCAGCAGCATGGCGTGGCACAGGTGCCGGCCGGCGGCGGGGTCGGACAGCACGGCGGCGAGGAACGCCCCTTGCGCCTTCTCCAGGCCGCGCTTGTCGCGCTGCGCGAGCCCCGCCTCCGCCGCGAGCTCCTGCGCCGAGGGCACCAGGCCGGGAAAGCGCTCGGCGGCCAGCCGGCACAACTCGTCCACGCGCACGAAGCGCGTGCGGCCGGCGGTCAGGGCGTCGTAGGCGGCGAGGGGAACGTGGACCACAGCTGCAGTCTACCCAAAATCCGCCGCCGGCTGGACATTAGCTGTCGAGGCAGGTAATTTGCTGCTTCGGCAGCTAATCGGGGGGCGGGCAGTGGGCTTGTACCGGGCGCAGACCTACCGGGTCGAGGACAGCGTCGGCTACCTGGTGACGCGCGTGCGCGCCGCCATTTTCGCCGCGGTGGACGCCGAACTCGCCGACTGGGGCATCTCGGCGGCGCAGGGTTCGATCCTGGTATACATCGGCCACGGCCGCGGCGACCGCGCCGCCGACATCGCGCGCGACTACGACTACGACACCGGGTCGATGACCCGCATGGTGGCGCGGCTCTCGGCCAAGCGCCTGCTGCGGCGCGTGCCCGACGACAACGACCGGCGCGTGGTGCGCCTCGCGCTGACCCCCGCCGGGCACAAGCTCACCGAACAGATGGCGGTGGTGGCCGCGAAGGTGCTCAACCAGCACCTGCGCGGCTTCAGCCGGGCCGAGCTCGACCAGTTGAAGGCGCTGCTCGGCCGCATGCTGGAGAACAGCCGTGGCTAGCCGGCGCCGGGCGCTGTCGGTCCTGATCCTGCTGTTCGCGGTCGCGGGCGCCGCCTGGGCGGCGTGGTGGCAGCTGGTCGGCCGCTACTACGAATCCACCGACAACGCCTACGTCGCCGGCAACCTGGTGGAAGTGACGCCGCAGGTGGCGGGCACCGTGATCGCCATCGGCGCCGACGATACCGATCGCGTGCAGGCGGGACAGATGCTGGTGCGCCTGGACGCGGCCGACGCCCAGGTGGCCCTCGACCAGGCGGAAGCCGAGTTGGCGCGCGCGGTGCGCGACGTGCGCACGCTGTACGCCAACAACCTGGCGCTGGCGGCCGGCGTGCGCGTGCGCGAAGCCGAGCTGCAGCGCGCGGACGAGGGCCTGGCGCGGCGCGCCGCGCTCGCCGAGAAAGGCATGGTGACGCGCGAGGACTTCGAGAACGCGCGCGCCGCCGCCGCCGCCGCGCGCGCCGCGCTCGGCGCCGCGCGCGAGCAGCTGGCCGCCAACCGCACGCTGACCGACCGTGTGCGGGTGGAAGACCATCCGGACGTGCTGCGCGCCGGCGCGCGCGTGCGCGAGGCGTTCCTGGCGCTCAAGCGCGTGGAGATCCCGGCGCCGGTCACCGGCTACGTGGCGCGCCGCTCGGTGCAGGTGGGCCAGCGCGTGGCGCCCGGCGCGCCGCTGATGGCCATCGTGCCGCTGGAGCAGCTGTGGGTGGACGCGAATTTCAAGGAGGCGCAACTGCGCGAGATGCGCATCGGCCAGCCGGTGCGCCTCAGCGCCGACCTGTACGGCAGCAAGATCGAATTCCACGGCAAGGTCGCCGGGCTGGCGGCCGGCACCGGCGGCGCCTTCGCGCTGCTGCCGCCGCAGAACGCCACCGGCAACTGGATCAAGGTGGTGCAGCGCCTGCCGGTGCGCATCGCGCTCGACCCGCAGGAACTGCGCGCGCACCCGCTGCGCATCGGGCTGTCGATGCAGGCCGAGGTCGAGATCCGCGATGCGAGCGGGACGCAATTGGCCGTCGCGCCGCGCGGCGCCGCAGCCTACGCCACGCAGGCGTTCGTGGCGCCCGTCGCCGAGGCCGAGGCGCGGGTGCGCGCCATCATCGCCGCGCACCGGTGAGCGCCGTCCCCGGGGCCGCGCCGCTCGCCGGCGCCGAGCGCATGCTCGGCGCGGTGATGCTCGCCGCGGCGACCTTCATGGTGGTGCTGGACATCACCGTGGCCAACGTTTCGGTGGCTACCATCTCCGGCGACCTCGGCGTGAGCGCGACGCAGGGCACCTGGATCGTCACCTCCTACGCCGCCGCGCAGGCGATCGCCATGCCGCTCACCGGCTGGCTGACCCGGCGCTTCGGCCAGGTGCGCCTGATCGTCTCCTCGGTGCTGCTGTTCACCGCCGCCTCGCTGCTCTGCGGCATGGCCAAGAGCATCGAGATGCTGGTCGTGTTCCGCGTGGTGCAGGGCCTGGTGGCAGGCCCGATGGTGCCGGTCTCGCAGTCGCTGCTGCTGGCCACCTTCGGGCCGGGCGGCGCGGGCGTCGCGCTCTCGGTATGGTCGATGACCGCCACCATCGCGCCGATCACCGGGCCGATCATCGGCGGCTTCATCACCGAACAGTTGTCCTGGCCCTGGATCTTCTACATCAACGTGCCGGTCGGCCTGCTGGCCGGCGGCATGATCTGGCTGCTGTACCGCGAACGCGAGACGCCCACGCGCAAGGTGCCGAGCGACGTCGTCGGCCTGCTGCTGCTGGTCGCCTGGGTGGGCGCGCTGCAGGTGATGCTCGACAAGGGCAAGGAACTGGACTGGTTCGCCTCCGGCCAGATCGTGACGCTGGCCTGCGTCGCCACGGTGGGCTTCGCCCTGTTCCTCGCCTGGGAGCTGCTGGACAACGCGCACCCGATCGTGGACCTGCACCTGCTGCGCGACCGCGATTTCTGGACCGCCACCGCGACCCTGGCGGTGGGCTACTCGGTGTTCTTCGGCGCCATCGTCGTGCTGCCGCTGTGGCTGCAGGTCTACATGGGCTACACGCAGATCTGGGCGGGACTGATGATGATGCCCTTCGGTATCCTGGCGCTCACCTTCGCGCCGCTCGTCGGGCGGACGCTGCACGTGGTGGACGCGCGCCTGGTCGCCAGCCTGGGCTTTCTCATCTTCGCGCTGGTGTCGTTCATGCGTGCGGGCTTCAACCTCGAGGCCGACTGGAAGACCATCGCGCTGCCGATGTTCATCCAGGGCGCGGCCAACGTGATGTTCTTCCTGCCGCTGACCGCGCTGGGCTTGCGCAACATGACCTCCGAGCGCATGCCGGGAGCCACCGGGCTGCAGAATTTCCTGCGCTACATGGGCGGCGCGGTGGGCGCGTCGCTGGCGATCACGCTGTGGGACGACCGCGCCAGCCTGCACCGCGCGCAGCTCGCCGAGCACGTGCTGCGCGGCGATCCCGCCACCGAGGGCGCGCTCGCCGCGCTGCAGGCGCGGGGCCTGTCGGCGGACCAGGCGCTGGGGCGCATCGACGCCGCCCTCGACGCGCAGGCGCGCATGCTCTCCACCATCGACCTGTTCTGGCTCTCGGGCGTGCTGTTTCTCGCCCTCGCGGTGCTGGTGTGGCTGGCGAACGCGCCGCACGCCGCTGCTAAGATGCAGGTCCAGACCGGGAGCCACGAGTGAAACACTTCGCCCCTACCGCGCGCACGAAAATCAAGCGGCTGCCCAAGCGCGCGCGCTACGACCGCGACACGGTGTATGCGATCCTCGATGCCGGCTTCGTCTGCCACATCGGCTACGTGATCGACCAGCACCCGTTCGTCACGCCGACCGCGTACTGGCGCGAGGGCGACGCGGTGTATTGGCACGGCTCGTCGAAGAGCCGCATGCTGATGGCGCTGGAGAAGGGCCCCGGCGTCTGCCTGACGGTGATGCACCTCGACGGCCTGGTGGTGGCGCGTTCGGGCTTCCACAAATCCATCAACTACCGCTCGGTGATGATCTTCGGTAAGCCGTACAAAGTGACGGAACCCGAGGAGAAGCTCAAGAAGATGGAGCGGTTCGTCGAGCGGCTCTATCCCGGCCGCTGGCAGGAACTGCGGCCGGTGAACAAGCAGGAGTTGAAAGCGACCACGGTGCTCGGCATGCACATCGAGGAGGCCGTGGCCAAGGTGCGCACCGGCGGGCCGATCGATGAAGACGAGGACTACGCGCTGCCGATCTGGGCCGGTGTGGTGCCGGTCCGGCAGGTGCTGGGCGAGCCCGTGGAGGACGGGCGGCTGGCGCCAGGAGCGCCCGCCGCGCCGCGCGTTATCCTGTAGGTCGGGCGACGAGCGGCGCTATGGGTTCGAGGGCACTACTTCTTTGCCCCGCGCCGGGCCATGCGTTCCACCGCCGCGGAAAAGCTGCCCATCGTGTTTTCCGCGATTGCGAACCATTGCACGCTTTCCGTGCGGAACTTGTCCATGGAATCGTAGATCTTCTTGAACGCGGGGTGCGAGGCCGAGCTTTCGGCGTTCACCTCGTTGGTCGCCCTGTAGCAAGCCGCCATGATGTCGTTCGACCAGGCGCGCAGCTGCGTGCCGTTCGCCAGCAGGCGCTTGAGCGCCTCGGGGTTGTCCGCGTCGTATTTCGCCATCATCCAGCCATTCGCCGCGGCGCACGCGTCCTCGAGGATGGCCTGGTACTCCTTCGGCAGGGCCTCATAGGCCTTGAGGTTCACCAGCAGGTCGAGCTCGGTGCCGGGTTCCCACCAGCCCGGGTAGTAGTAGAACTTCGCCACCTTGAAGAAGCCGAGCTTTTCATCGTCGTAGGGTCCGACCCATTCGGCGCCGTCGATGGTGCCTTTCTCCAGCGCCGGATAGATGTCGCCCCCGGCGATCTGCTGCGGCACCGCGCCCAACTTGCTCATCACGCGCCCGGCGTAGCCGCCCATGCGGAACTTCAGGCCCTTCAGGTCGGCGACGGTCTTGATTTCCTTGCGGAACCAGCCGCCCATCTGCGCTCCCGTGTTGCCGGCGGGGAACAGCGTGCAGTTGTAGGTCTTGTAGAACTCGCGCACCAGCTCCAGGCCGCCGCCGTGCGCCATCCACGCATTCTGCTGGCGTGCATTCAGGCCGAAGGGCACGGCGCAGTTGAGGGCGAACGTGGGATCCTTGCCGAAGTAATAGTAGGTCGCGGTATGGCCGCATTCCACGGTGCCGTTTTGCACCGCGTCCAGCACCTGCAGCCCGCCGACGATCTCTCCGGCGGCGAACACCTTGATGTTGAATTTGCCGCCGGTGGCGGCGGCGACGCGCTTGGCGATGTAGTCCATGCCGCCATAGAGCGTATCGAGGCTCTTGGGCCAGCTTCCGACCATGCGCCAGGAAACGGCGGGGGACTGCGCGTGGACGACGGCCGGCGCGGCGACCGCACCTACGGCCAGGCCCAGGCCGGCTTTCTTCAGAAAGGAACGACGCTTCACTGTAGCCTCCTTAAGGGTTGGACGGCGAGGCAAGTGTAGCGGCTTCGCAGGGCCCGCGTGGCGCATTTCTACAGAATGCCCGCCGCCAGGCCCGCGGCCATCTGCGCGGTCTTCACGCCGCCCGTGTGGTAGACGATGAGCAGGGTCTTCACGTGGCGAGGCGGACCGCGGGATCCTGGCGGTAGAACAGCTTCAGCTGCTCGTAGAGGTCGGGATAGCGGCGCCGCGTCTCGTTTGGCGCCTCGAAGAAGGCTTCGCTGACCACGGCGAAGAACTCGGCCGGAGCCTCGGCCGCGTAGGGATCGAGCCAGGTTTCCCGGTCGCGGTCCACCGCATCGCAAAAGCCCTCGTAGGCCGCGCGGAACGCTTGCGTCCACGCGTGCTGGCCCATGCCCGAATGCAGGGGCGGGTTGCCGTCGGCCTCGCCATTGGCCATGTCGAGCTTGTGCGCGAACTCGTGGATCACCACGTTCATGTCCGGCGCGTGCGCCGCCGCGTCCCAGGAAATCACCACCGGCCCGCCGGGCCAGGATTCGCCCGCGCGCTCGTCGTCGAACTCGTGCACCACGCCGTGGTCGTCGGTCTGCGAGATCGGCACCCTGAAATCCCCCGGGTGCACCACCACCTCGTTCCAGTCGCCGTAGCGGTCCAGGCCCAGCGCGAGCACCGGCAGGCAGGCCTGGATCGCGATCGACAGGCGCATGGCGTCGTCGAGCGCGAAGCCGCGCGCGCCGGAGAACTGCTTTTCGGCGAGGAACAGCAGCGCGAGCTCGCGCAGGCGCCGCATCTCCTGCGCCGACAGCCCGCGCAGGAACGGCAGCGTCGCGACGACGCCGTCCCACAGCGCGTCGTCGATGCGGTGCCGCTCGAGCAGGCGCCGGCGCCGCCAGTTCCTCAGCCAGCCCATGGTGGGCCGATACAATACACAGATGGTTTCGGTCGTCCAGCTGCACCCGCAGAACAGCGCCGCGGCCCTCGAGCCGCTGGCCGAAGGGCTGGCGGGCGAGGAACGGGCCCTGGTGGCGCGCGCGCTCGCGTTTGCCGAGCCGCTGTACGCGGGGCAGGCGCTGTCCACCGGCGAGCCGGTGTGGCCGCACGCGCTCGGCCTGGGCGCGAGCCTCGCCGCCGCCGGCGGCGATCCGGCGGCGCGCGCCGCCGGCGTGCTGTTCGCCGCGCCCAAGTATCTCGGCGAGCGCGGCCAGGAGCAGCTGGCCGCGCGGTTCGGCGACGAGATCGCGGGCCTCGCCGCGGGCGTGGAGAAGCTCTACCAGCTGCGCGTGCTAACGCGCGCCAGCGCCGCGCAGCAGACCGAGACGCTGCGCAAGATGGTGCTGGGCATGGTCGAGGACGTGCGCGTGGTGCTGATCCGCCTGGCGAGCCGCACGCAGACGCTGCGCTGGTTCGCCAAGCACCCGAGCGGGGAGCGCGAGGCGTACGCGCGCGAGACGCTCGACATCTACGCGCCGCTCGCCAACCGCCTGGGGGTGTGGCAGCTGAAGTGGGAGCTGGAAGACCAGTCGTTCCGCTTCCTCGAGCCCGAGGTCTACCAGCGCATCGCCAAGATGCTCGATGAGCGCCGCGCCGAGCGCGAGCACTACATCGCCGACGCCGTAGCGGCGCTGGGGCGCGAGCTCGAGGCGGCGGGCGTGCAGGGCGAGGTGAGCGGCCGGCCCAAGCACATCTATTCGATCTGGAACAAGATGCGCCTGAAGGGCCTGGACTTCGAGCAGCTGCACGACGTGCGCGCCCTGCGCGTCATCGTGCCGGAGGTGAAGGACTGCTACGCCGCGCTCGGCGTGGCGCACAACCTGTGGCAGCCGATCGCGCGCGAGTTCGACGACTACATCTCGCGCCCCAAGGACAACCTGTACCAGTCGCTGCACACCGCGGTCATCGGCCCCGGCGGCAAGGTTCTGGAAGTGCAGATCCGCACCGAGGAAATGCACCGCCACGCCGAGCTCGGCGTCGCCGCGCACTGGCGCTACAAGGAGCGGGGCAAGTCGACGCGCGCCCCGTTCAAACGCGACGCCTTCGACGACAAGATCGCCTGGCTGCGCCAGCTGCTCGCCTGGCGCGACGAGGTCGCCGACAGCGGCACCTGGGCCGAGAAGACGCGCCGCGCCGCGCTCGACGACACCCTCTACGTGGTCACGCCGCAGGGCAAGGTGGTCGACCTGCCCGTCGGGGCCACGCCGGTGGATTTCGCCTATGCGCTGCACACCGACCTCGGCCACCGCTGCCGCGGCGCCAAGGTGGAGGGGCGCATCGTGCCGCTGGACACGCCGCTCAAGAGCGGCCAGCGCGTGGAGATCACCGTCGCCAAGGCGGGAGGGCCGTCGCGCGACTGGCTGAGCCCGGAGCGCGGCTTCCTGAAGACCAGCCGCGCGCGCGCCAAGGTGCGCCACTGGTTCAACCTGCAGGAGGGCGGCAGGGAATCCGCGCCCGCGCCGCGGCCGAAGCTCGCGCCGCAAGCGCCGCCCGCGGGGCCGAAGAAGCGCAAGGGCGCCGCCGCCGACAGCGGCATCCTGGTGGTGGGCGTGGACCGGCTGCTGACGCAGCTCGCCAAGTGCTGCAAGCCGGTGCCGCCCGACCCGATCCGCGGTTTCGTCACGCGCGGGCGCGGCGTGTCCATCCACCGGGAGGATTGCGCGAGCCTGAAGCGCCTGGCGGAGAAGGACCCGGCGCGCCTGATCGAGGCGGCCTGGGGCGGCGGCGCCGGCGCCTATGGCGTGGACATGGTGGTGACGGCGGGCGACCGGCCGGGCCTGCTGCGCGACATCGGCGATGCGCTCGCGCGCGAACGCATCAACGTCACGGCGGTGCGCACGCAAAGCCGCGACGAACTGGCGTTCATGCGCTTTGCCTTCGAGGTGGCCGACGTGGCGCAGCTCAAGCGCGCGTTCGCCGTGGTGCGCGGCGTGGCCGGCGTGATCCGGGTGGCGCGGGGCTGAAGCGGATTCACTGAACCGTCACCAATCCTTCACGGGCGGGTCATCCCCGGGAGCGAGGATGCGCGCCCGTGAAGAAGACCGTGCTGTTCGCCGTTCCCCTGCTGCTGTTCGCCGGCGACGCCCTCGCCTGGGGGCTGCAGACGCATCTTTATTTCGCGCAGCACGCGCTGTTCGCGGTCCCGTTGCTGGACCCGGAGATCCGCCGCGCGGCGCTGCGCTTTCCGCGCCTGGTGCTGGCTGGCGCCTGCCTGCCCGACCTCGCGCTTGCCGGCGGCGCGCTGGGCATGCGCCTGTTCCGTGGCACGCACCAGTGGTCGACGCTGCGCCGGCTCGCCGCGGCGGGCTGCGATGAGGAGCGTGCGGTGGCGCTCGGCTACGCCAGCCACCTGATGTCGGACGTGGTGGCGCACAACCGCTTCGTGCCCGAGCACGAGCGCCGTGTCGCCGACGTGGCGCACGCGACGCACGCGCTGTGCGAATGGGCGATGGACGACTACCTGAAGCCCTGGGTCTGCGCCATGCCCGGCGAGCTGCTGGCGGCAGAGCGCAGGCCGCTGGCGGCGATCGTCGCGCGGCGCTGGCGCTGCGCCGAGCCGCTCGCCCTGCGGGCCATCGACTGGCTGTCCGGCGCCGACCGCATGCTGCGCGGCGCGCGCATACCGCGTGCCTGCCGCGCGCTGCTGCGCGCCCTCGACCGCAGCCTGGCGCCGCGCTTCGATGCCTACGTGCGCGAGACCTCGGCGCTGCTCGCCCAGATCGGCCCGGTGCTGGAGGGCCGCCAGCCGGCGGCGGAGCCCGAACCGGCGAGCCCCGGCGCGTCCTGGCGGGCTGGCGGGTTGCTGCCCCAGCCGCCGCTCTGAACCGCGAGCCTCGCGGCGCGCGCCGCGTCGCGGCGGGGCTGGCCGCGAGTCGGGATGGCGCCGCAGCAGCGGATCTCCAGCCTCAGCGTGGGCAGGGCCGCGATGATCCACAGGGATTGCCACAGGTTCATGTCGCCAAGGTAGGCCGCTTCCACGCAACGGCGGCCGGCAGCGTCGAGATAGGCGAGCGCGAACGCCCGCACGGGGTGTCCGCCCGCCACGGCGGGCTGGAACAGCGCCGGGCGGAACGGCAGCAGTTGCGCGCCGTCGCTGGTGGTGCCTTCGGGAAACACCGCCACCGACTCGCCCCGCGCCAGCCGCGACGCGATGTCGGCGTTGACCCGCAGCAGGTCGCGGCAGGCGCGCCGCTGCACGAACAGCGTGTCGTTGCGCTGGAGCATGCGGCCAAGCAGCGGCCAGCGGCGCGACTCCGCCTTGGCGACGATCGCCGCCGGCAGCAGCGCATGCAGCGCGACGGCGTCCAGCCAGGACACGTGGTTGGCGACCACCAGGCTGCCGGGGGCGACGCGCAGGTCGGCAGCCTCGAGCTGCACGCCGAGCATCGCCAGCAAGGCGCGCGCCCAGGCGCGGCGCACGGCCCGCCGTGCCGGCACGGGCAGCAACGGGTAGAGCCAGGCGCTCACCGCGCAGCCGGCCGCCAGGTGCAGGCCCACGCGCAGCAGGCGCAGGGCGCGCATCAGGCGATGGCGATCGAGCCAATGGCCACCAGGGCGCCGATCAGCGCCCCGGCCAGCACGTCGCTCGGGTAGTGCAGTCCGAGGACTACGCGCGCGGCGCCGGTGAGCAGGGCGAACGGCACCAGCAGCGGCGCGAGCCAGGGCCAGTAGGCGAGCGCGACCAGTGTGAAGGCCACCGCATGCAACGCGTGGCCCGAGGGGAAGCTGAACGCGTCGAGCGGCATGGCGCCGGCCTCGACGCCGAGCAGCGACTTGAAGGGCCGCGGGCGCGAGGTGCCGTTCTTCAGCACCTTGTAGGCTGCCGTGCTGGCCGCGCCGACCAGCAGCATGTGCACCACCGGCAGCGCCGCCTCACGCGGCGCGCGCAGCAGCAGGGCGAGCATCAGCGCGTACCAGAAGATGCCGTTGCCGAGCCAGCTGACCAGTCGCGCGAGCGCCAGCAACGGCCGGTAGTGCAACCAGCGGTTCGAGCGCTCGCAGACGCGCTCATCCCAGCGCTGCAGGCGTTCGAGGGTGCCGTCAAGCCGCGGCATGCGCTGCTTCCGGGCGCGCGGCAGCGGGCTGCGCCGTGTCCTGCAGCACGACGGCGAAGTCCGCGGTGATGCGCTCCCAGCTGACCGGTGCGGCGGCGGCGCGGGCGGCGCGCCCGAGTTCGCGTGCCAGCCCGGGCTCGCGCGCCAGGCGCTCGGCCTGGGCGATGAAGCCCGCACGGTCGCCGGGCTCCGCCAGCAGCCCCGAGCGCCCGTGCTCCAGGTGCTGGCGCGCCGCGGCATAGCGGTAGGCGACGACGGCGAGCCCGCTCGCCATCGCCTCCAGCGTGACGTTGCCGAAGGTCTCGGTCACGCTGGGGAACAGGAACACGTCGGCCGACGCGTAGTGCGCCGAAAGTTCGCCGTTCACCAGCCGGCCGGCGATCACGCTGCCGGTATCGGCCTTGCGCAGTTGCGCAAGCAGCGGCCCGTCACCGACCAGCACCAGGCGCGTGGCGGGACTGGCGCGGCGCATCGCCTCGTAGGCCTCGATGACCAGCGGGAAATTCTTCTCCGGTGCGAAGCGGCTGACGCACAAGGCCACCAGGTCCTCGTCGCGCGCGCCCCATTGCGCCCGCAGCGCCGCGCGCCGCTTCTGCGGCGAGAAGGTCTGCGCGTTGACGCCGCGGCCGACGACGCGCAGGCGCGCAAAGCCCAGGCGCGCCAATTCTCCGGCCATTTCGTCGGTGGGCACCATGGTGCAGTCGCAGCGGTTGTGGAAGTTGCGCAGCACCGCGGCCACCGGGCGCGCCAGCCAGGCCACGCCATAGTGCTCGCTGTAGGCATGGAAGTTGGTGTGGAAATCGCTCGCCACCGGCAAGCCGAGCCGCCGCGCCGCGGCGAGCGCCGACCAGCCGAGCGGGCCTTCGGTGGCGATGTGCACCACGTCCGGAGGGCGCTCGCGCCACGCGCGCAGCAGCGCGCGCCTGGAGGGCAAGCCCATTTTCAGCTGCGTATAGCGCGGGATCGGAATGCCGGGGCGCAGCAGCTCCTGGTAATTCGCGCTTGCCAGGGCGGCGTCGGCGCCGCCCTGGCGCGGGCGCACCAGCTGGATCGAGTGGCCGAGCGCGCGCAGGCCCTCGGCCATCAGCGCGACGGTGCGCGCTACGCCGTTGACCTCCGGCGGGTAGGTCTCGGTCACCATGGCGATGTGCATGCGGCGCGCAGTGTCGCCGCGGCGCATGAAACCTCGATGACGCTTTTGTGCCTTCTGGGTTACAGCCGGGGCAGCAGCACCAGCAGCCAGATCACGCCGACGGTGGCAAGCGACATCATCACCGCCGCGCTGCCGAGGTCCTTGGCGCGCTTGGCGAGGCGATGGTCCTCGAGGGACACGCGGTCGACCGTCGCCTCAATCGCGGAATTGAGCAGCTCGACCACCAGCACCATCAGCACGCTGCCGATGAGCAGGGCGCGCTCGAGGCCGCCGTTGCCCAGCCACGCGCCGAGCGGCACCAGCACGGCGGCGAGCATCAGCTCCTGGCGAAAGGCGTCTTCGTGACGTGCCGCGGCGGCGAGGCCCTCCAACGAATAGCGCGCCGCGTTGATCACGCGCTGCAGGCCGGTCTTGCCCTTGAAAGGACTCTCGCCATCCATTGCGCGGCGGAATGTAGCACGCGCCGCTGTCATCGAGATTTCATCGTCGCGTCACCCCCGCGTCACGGGGACTGCCTAGATTGCGCCCCGTCCAAACCGCCGAGAGGGATCACGCATGGACCGCATCGACGACCTGCTGTTGCAGCACCCGGGCACCGAGCCGCGCGCACGGCGCCGCCTGTCGGTGGGCTTCGCGCGCTCGCCGCAACTCAAGCGCGCGGCGCAGGCGCTGCGCTGGCGCGTGTTCGCCGAAGAACTCGGCGCGCGGCTGAATTCGCGCGAGCCGGGCATCGACCAGGATATTTTCGACTCGCATTGCGAGCACCTGGTGGCGCAGGACGACGCGACGGGCGAGGTGGTCGGCACCTACCGGCTGCTGTCGCCGTCGGCGGCCCGGCGCGTCGGCAGCTACTACGCGGAGACCGAGTTCGACCTGACGCGGCTGCGGCTGTTGCGCGCTCGCATGGTGGAAGTGGGGCGTTCGTGCATCCATCCGGACTACCGCAGCGGCGCGGTGATCGGCCTGCTGTGGGCCGGGCTCACGCGCTACATGCTGGCGCAGGGGCACGAGGTCCTGGCGGGCTGCGCCTCGATGGGCATGGCCGACGGCGGTCACGCCGCGGCCTCCGTCTATGCCCGCCTGAGCGAGCGCTGCCTCGCGCCGATCGAATACCGCGTGTTTCCGCGCTGCCCGCTGCCGCTGGAACGGCTGGACGCCGGCGCGGGCGGCGCGCTGCCGGCATTGATCCA
>JBGPPD010000046.1:0-16492 GCA_041488375.1 Gammaproteobacteria bacterium
AGCACGGCTTCGACGCCTGCATGACGCGCGCCGACCACGCCTCCGGCACCGACCGCATCGCCGAAGCCGCGCAGAAGCTGGGCCTCGCCGACGAGGCGATCGTGGTCAACGTGCAGGGCGACGAGCCGCTCATCGCGCCGCAGCTGATCGCGAAGGTGGCTGCGGCGTTGCTGCAGAATCCCGAGGCGAGCGTCGCCACCGCCTGCCACCCGATCCACGACGCGGCCGAGTTCGCCAACCCCAACGTCGTGAAGGCGGTGCTGAACGCAAAAGGCGAGGCGCTGTACTTCAGCCGCGCCGGCATTCCCCACCCGCGGCAGGGCGCAGCCAAGGCGCTGCGCCACGTCGGCATCTACGCCTACCGCGTGGGCTTCCTCAAGCGCTACGCGTCGCTCGCCCCGTCGCCGCTCGAAGTGACGGAGCAGCTCGAGCAGCTGCGCGTGCTGTGGCACGGCTACCGCATCGCCGCCGTGATCGAGGAAGGGGCGATCCCTCCGGGGGTGGATACCCCGGCCGATCTGCAAGCTGTGTTAAAACTACTGCGATGAGGCTCATCCTTCTCGGGCCGCCGGGCGCGGGCAAAGGCACCCAGGCGGCGTTCATCAAGGAGAAGTACGCCATCCCGCAGATCTCCACCGGCGACATGCTGCGCCTGGCGATCAAGTCCGGCACGCCGGTCGGGCTCGCCGCCCGGAAGGTGATGGACCGCGGCCAGCTGGTGTCCGACGACGTCATCGTCGCGCTGGTGCAGGAGCGGCTCAAGCAGCCCGACTGCGCGAAGGGGTACCTGTTCGACGGCTTCCCGCGCACCATTCCGCAGGCCGAAGCCATGCAGTTGGCGCGCGTGGGGATCGACCACGTGCTGGACATCGACGTGCCGGAGTCCGAGATCGTGCTGCGCATGAGCGGGCGGCGCGTGCACCCGGCCTCGGGGCGCAGCTACCACGTGAAGTTCAATCCGCCGCGGGTCGAGGGCCGGGACGACGCCACCGGCGAGCCGCTGATCCAGCGCGACGACGACCAGGAAGACACGGTGCGCAGGCGCCTCGAGGTGTACCGCAGGCAGACCCGGCCCCTGGTGGAGTACTACACCCGCTGGGCGGACTCCGGCGACGCGCGCGCGCCGCGCTACCACTGCATCTCCGGCCTGGGCAGCGTCGAAGAGATCCGCGCCAGGGCTTTCGCCGCGCTCGGCTAGCCTGCTAGAATCGCCCCCTTTCCGGGGAGAACCAGCATGTCTGGCGGACTGACTTTCGCGCTCGTCTGCGCGCTACTCGCGATTGCCTTCGGTGTCTGGCAGAGCCGCTTGATCCTGCAGCTGCCCGACGGCAACGAGCGCATGCGCGAGATCGCTGCCGCGATCCGCGAGGGCGCGGTCGCCTACCTGTGGCGCCAGTACAAGACCATCGCCATGGTCGGCGCGGCGCTGTTCCTCCTGATCGGCTTCATCCCGCAGCTCGGCTGGACCACCGCCTGGGGGTTCCTCCTCGGCGCGGTGCTGTCCGGCGCCTGCGGCATCATCGGCATGAACATCTCGGTGCGCGCCAACGTGCGCACCGCGGAAGCCGCGCGCGTCGGCCTCAATGAAGCGCTGCAGGTGGCCTTCAAGGGCGGCGCCATCACCGGCATGCTGGTGGTGGGCCTGGGCCTGCTCGGCGTGGCCGGGTTCTTCGCGCTGCTCTACGCCAACGCGCTGCAGAAGGACGACCTGGTGCACATCGTGCAGCCGCTGGTGGGCTTCGGCTTCGGCGGCTCGCTGATCTCAATCTTCGCGCGGCTCGGCGGCGGCATCTTCACCAAAGGGGCGGATGTCGGCGCGGACCTGGTCGGCAAGGTCGAAGCCGGCATTCCGGAAGACGACCCGCGCAACCCGGCGGTGATCGCCGACAACGTCGGCGACAACGTCGGCGACTGCGCCGGCATGGCGGCCGACCTGTTCGAGACCTACGCCGTCACCATCGTCGCCACCATGCTGCTCGGCGCGCTGATGCTGAAATCGGCCTCGGCGGTGATCTACCCGCTGGTGGTCGGCGGCTTCGGCATCATCGCCTCGATCGCCGGCACCTGGTTCGTCAAGGCGAAACCGGGCGAGAAGAACGTGATGCCCGCCCTTTACAAGGGGCTCGCGGTGGCCGGCGGCATCGCGCTCGTCGCGTTCTGGCCGATCACCAAGCTGATGATGGGCGAGATCGTGGAAAACGTGCCATTCGAAATCGCCGGCGCGAACAAGATGATCACCGTCTGGCACCTGTACGGCACTGCGGTGGTCGGCATGGCGCTTACCGGATTCCTGGTCTGGATCACCGAGTACTACACCGGCACGCAGTACGCGCCCGTGCAGCACGTGGCGCAGGCCTCGACCACCGGCCACGGCACCAACATCATCGCCGGCCTGGGCGTGTCGATGAAGTCCACAGCCTGGCCGGTGGTAGCGGTGTGCGTCGCGATCCTCGCGTCCTACGCGCTGGCGGGGCTCTATGGCATCGCCATCGCCGCCACCTCGATGCTCTCCATGGCGGGCATCATCGTGGCGCTGGATGCCTACGGGCCGATCACCGACAACGCGGGCGGCATCGCGGAGATGGCCGACTTGCCGGACTCGGTGCGCGAGATCACCGATCCGCTGGACGCGGTGGGCAACACCACCAAGGCGGTGACCAAGGGCTACGCCATCGGCTCGGCGGGCCTGGCCGCGCTGGTGCTGTTCGCCGACTACACGCACGCGCTCGAGGCCGCCGGCAAGTCGGTGACCTTCGACCTGTCCAACCACATGGTGATCGTCGGCCTGATCATCGGCGGCCTGGTGCCTTACCTGTTCGGCGCCATGGCGATGGAAGCCGTGGGCCGCGCCGCGGGCGCGGTGGTGGTGGAAGTGCGCCGCCAGTTCAAGGAGATCCCGGGCATCATGGCGGGCACGGCCAAGCCGGAGTACGGCGTGGCGGTGGACATGCTGACGCGCGCGGCGATCAAGGAAATGATGATCCCGTCGCTCTTGCCGGTGCTGGTGCCGATCCTGGTCGGCGTGATCCTCGGGCCGCAGGCGCTGGGCGGCGTGCTGATGGGCACCATCGTGACGGGCCTGTTCGTCGCCATTTCCATGTGCACCGGCGGCGGCGCCTGGGACAACGCCAAGAAATACATCGAGGACGGCCACTTCGGCGGCAAGGGCTCGGACGCGCACAAGGCGGCGGTGACCGGCGACACGGTGGGCGATCCCTACAAGGACACGGCCGGCCCGGCGGTCAACCCGCTGATCAAGATCATCAACATCGTGGCCCTGCTCGTCGTACCCTTGATGGTGTGAACACGCCGGCACGTTTCATGAGAAGGGCAGCTGCGGCTGCCCTTTTTCTTTTCTGCGCCGCCGCGGCGGCGCAGCACGTCGCGCCGGAGCTCGAGTCCGGCCGCGTCGAGAAGCGCGCTGTGCTGGCGCCGCGCTTCATGGTCGTCGCGGCCGATCCGCTGGCCGCCGAGGCCGGGATCGAAATCCTGCGCGCGGGCGGCAGCGCGGCGGACGCCGCGATCGCCGTGCAGCTGGTGCTGGGCCTCGTGGAGCCGCAATCCTCCGGCCTCGGCGGCGGCGCCTTCGTGCTGCACTGGTCGGAAAAGGAGCGGCGCGTGCGCAGCTACGATGCGCGCGAGACCGCGCCCGCCGCGGCGCGGCCGGACCGCTTCCTCGACCCCAAGGGCGACCCGGAAGAATTCATTCGGGCGGTCGCCAGCGGTCGCGCGGTCGGCGTGCCGGGCGTGCCGCGGCTGCTGGAGCGCCTGCACCGCGAGCACGGGCGCCTGCCCTGGGCGCGGTTGTTCGAGCCGGCCATCCGCCTTGCCGCTGGCGGGGTCGCCAAGACCCGGCGCCTCGCGCGTTTGCTCGTGAACGAGAAGCTGCTGCGGGCCGATCCGGTCGCGCGTGCACTGTTCTACGCCGGCCCGCGCCTGGTGAACGCGGAATACGCGGCGACGCTCAGGAAGCTGGCGCAAGAGGGCGCCGACGCCTTCTATCGAGGCCCGGTCGCCGAGGACATCGTGCGCGCGGTGCGCGCGCATGTGCGGCCCGGCGACATGACGCTCGAGGACCTTGCCGCCTATCGCGTGATCGAGCGCGAGCCCGTCTGCGGCGCCTATCGCGCCTACCGCCTGTGCGGCATGGGGCCGCCGAGCTCGGGCGGCATCGGCGTGCTGCAGATCCTCGGGTTGCTGGAACGCACGGGCTTCGCGAACGCGAAGCCAGGCTCGGCCGAAGCGGTGCACCTGTTCAGCGAGGCGGCCAGGCTCGCCTACGCCGACCGCCTGCGCTACGTCGCCGACCCGGCGTTCGTGCCGCAGCGCTCGTCGAAGCTGCTGGCGCCGGGGTATCTGGAGGCGCGCGCGAAACTGATCGGCCCGCGCTCGATGCACTCCGCGCCGCCGGGCGACCTCGACAACGAGTCCTCCGGAACGAGCCACCTGTCCATCGTCGATGCCGAGGGCGACGCGGTGGCGATGACCACCACCATCGAGCATGCCTTCGGCAGCCGCATCCTGGTGCGCGGCTTCCTGCTCAACAACCAGCTGACCGACTTCGCCTTCCAGCCGACCCTCGCGGGGCTGCCGGCGGTGAACCGGGTGGAACCGGGCAAGCGCCCGCGCAGCTCGATGGCGCCGACGTTCGTGTTCGGACCGGGCGGCGAACTGAAGATGGTGCTCGGTTCTCCGGGCGGGCTCGCCATCCTCAACTACGTGGCGAAGACCCTGGTGGCCACGCTCGACTGGGGCATGGATATCCAGTCGGCGATTTCGCTGCCCAATTTCGGCAGCACCAACGGCCCGACGTTCCTCGAGCGCGGCACGTCCTACGAAGCACTGGGCGAGGCGCTCGCCGCGCGTGGGCACCTCCTCGAGGTCACGCCGCTCACCAGCGGGCTGCACGGCATCGAACGGGTGCCCGGCGGCTGGCGCGGCGGGGCGGATCCCCGCCGCGAGGGGATCGCGGCGGGGGACTGAGCCGCCCTAGAACTTCACGATGATGCCGGCGGAGAGCAGGCCGGCGCTCCCCGGATCGAGCTCGAAGTGCTCCCACTCGACGCGCGCGCCGACGCTCTTGGTGAAGAAGTAGTTGGCCCCGAGGCCGAGCGAAAGTCCGGTGCCGTTGATCTTGTCGGAAAACGGCACGCCGCCGGTCGTGTCGCTCGCCTTGGCTTCCCAGGCGAACAGGCCCGCCTTGGCGAACAGCTCGAGCTTGTCCGAGGCCGGATACAGCCCGACCAGGGACGCATTGAAGCCCGACACGTTGACCTTGCCGCCGGTGACCGGTGTGCCGAGGAAGTCGCCGCTGTAGCCCGCCCCGCCCAGGTCGACGTACGCGAGCTCGATGCCGAGATTGCGGCCGAAGCGGTACCCGCCGTAGATCTTGGTGCCCGAGTCCTTGCCGTCCACCGTGCCCGAGGTGATCAGCCCCTCGGCGATGCCGTTGTCGATGTCGCTGCTGCCCAGGCTGGCGCCGACGTAGAACTTTTCCTGCGCGTACGCTTGTGCGGCAGCCAGGCTGCCCGACACCAGCACCGCTCCGGCAATGCTCTTTAGCGCGTTCATCTGATGGCCTCCATTCGCAAGTAGTTAGGGTCCAAGTGATGCCCGGCCATCCTGCGGTGCGGCGCCTGGCTTGAAAATCCCATGCACATGTGGAAACCGTGGAAAATGCGCCGCCGTGCCCGCCTGTAAGCCATCTGTAGGTGGCGGCCGTGCCGCGATGGCGGCACGATGCCGCCATGGGTGCCGGGCATGAGAAGATGGTTTCAGGGGGTGCCGCAGACTTGGGCGACCTGAAGCCGCAAAGCGTCGCTTTCGCCAAGACCACCCGCCCGGCGATCGGCTCCGCCGCGCCGCGCGAGCGCCTGTTCGCGCGCCTGGATGGCGCTCCGGGCCGCACCGTGGCCTGGATCTCCGGGCCGCCCGGCGCGGGCAAGACCACGCTCGCGGCGAGCTACGTGGACGCGCGCCGCTACCGCTGCCTGTGGTACCAGGTGGACGCGGACGACGCGGACGTGGCGACCTTCTTCCACTACCTCGGCCACGCGGCGCGCAAGCTCGACGACGGCGTGCCGCTCGAGCTCCCCGGACCCGCCGCGCTGCAGGATATGGACGTCGCCTCGCTCGCGCGCGGCTTCTTCCGGCGCCTGTTCGCGCGCGCGCGCGCGCCCTTCGCGCTGGTACTCGACAACCTGCACGCCGTCCCGGCCGAAAGCGCGCTGCACGCGGTGCTCGAAGCGGGCCTCGCGCAGGTGCCGAAGAACTGCTGCGTCATCGTCGCGAGCCGCAACGAGGCGCCGGCGTCGCTCGCGCGCCTGCGCGTCACGGGCGAGATGGTGTGCGTGGGCGGCGCCGAGTTGCGTCTGGAACCCGCGGAACTCGCCGAGATCGCGCGCCAGCGCGGGCACGAGCTGAAGGGCGAGGCGCTGGCGCAGATCGGCGAGCGCACGCAGGGCTGGGCCGCGGGCCTGGTGCTGATGCTCGAGCACGCGAAGATCTCCGGGCGCATCGCCGAGCTGCCGGGCGATGCGGCGCCGCAGGCGATCTTCGACTACCTGGCGGGCGAAATTTTCGAGAACTTCGAGGCGCGCACGCGCCGCTTCCTGCTGGGCATCGCCTGCCTGCCGCGCATGAACGCCGAGGTGGCGCAGGCGCTCACCGGCGAGGAGAAGGCAGGGCGGCTGCTGATCAACCTCGCGTTGAACGGCTATTTCGTGAACGAGGTGCGCTCGGAGGCCGGGCGCATGTTCCAGCTGCACGGCCTGTTGCGCGACTTCCTGCGCGCGCGCGCGGCGCAGGAGATGCCCGAGGCGCTCGCGCATCCCTGGCTGCAGCGCGCGGCGATGCTGCTGCGCGGCGCGGGCCAGGCGGAAGACGCGGTGGCGCTGCTCGCCGAGAGCCGCAGCTGGCAGGACGTGGCGCGCCTCGCGGCCGAGGAGGCGCCGTCGATGCTGGCGCAGGGCCGCAGCGCCACGGTGGAGGCGTGGCTCGAGTTGCTGCCCGCCGAATTCCTGCAGCGCGACCCGCGGCTGCTGCTCGCGGCGGGCATGTGCCGCGCGCATGCCAGCCCGCGCGCCGCGCTGCGCGCCTACGAGCAGGCCCACGAGGGTTTCCAGGCGGCGGGCGACGCACGCGGCATGGCGCGCAGCGCGTGCGGCGCCATCGACGCCCTGCTGCTCGAGTTCGACGACCTCGCGCCGCTCGATCGCTGGTGCGCGGCGCTGGCGGATCCGGCGCCCGGCGCCGCGACCGCCGCGACGTTGGCGCATGCGCTGCTGCTGCGCGATCCGGGCAGCGCGGCGCTGGAAGGCTGGCTTGAGCGCAGCGGCGATCGCCTGGTGCGTGCTGCCGCAGCGCTGCTGCGCGGCGACCTGGTGGCGGGGCGCACCGCGCTCGAGGGCCTGGACGCCCAGCGGCAGGCGCCGCGCGAGCGCGTCGCGCTGGCGCTGGTCAGCGCCCTGCACGCGCTGCTGGCAGGCGAGCACGCCGCAGCGCGCGAATCGGTGCAGGCGGGACTGCAGGCCGCGGAGCGCGAGGGATTGCGCGGCTGGGACGCCTGGCTGCGCATGGCGGGCGCGGCCGCAGCGCTCGGCGCCGGCGAGCGCGACGCGGCGCGTCTGGAGCTGCAGCGCATCGAGGGCGCCGCCGTGCAGCTGCGTCGCGGCGACCGGGCGCTCCTGCATTACCTGCGCGGCTGGCTGGCCCTGCTCGATGGCGACGGCACGGCCGCCCGGCGCGAAGCCAAGGCCGCGCTCGCGCTCGCGGTGGAGACCGGCATGCCCTGGCTCGAGTGCCTCGCGCGCATCGCGCTGGCGCAAACGCTCGGGGACGATGGTGATCGCCGGGGACGCGAGGCGCAGTTGCGCTCCGCGGCGGACCTTGCCGAGCGCTCGCGCAGCGACCTGCTGCGCTTCTGCGCGGGACTGGCGGCGGCGGGAGCCGCGCTCGCGGCGGGCGAGCAAGCAGCGGCGCTCGACGCGCTGCGCGGCGCGTTCCTGCTCGGCCGCGAGCACGGCTACCACCACGCGCCCTGGTGGCGCTCGCAGGCAATGGCGGAGTTGTGCGCGCTTGCGCTGCGCCAGGGTGTCGAGGCCGACTACGCGCGCACGCTGGTGCGCGCGCGGCGTCTCGTGCCGCGCGTCGCGCCGCTGCGCCTGCCAGGCTGGCCCTGGCCGTTCCGCGTGCGCGCCCTGGGGCGTTTCGAGCTGCTGCGCGAGTCCGCGCCGGTGGAGTTCTCGGGCAAGGGCCCGGGCCGGCCGATGGAACTGCTCAAGGTGCTCCTCGCGCACGGCGGGCAGGAGGTGCGCGCCGACCAGATCGCGGACGCGCTCTGGCCGCACGTGGACGCGGACTACGCGCACAAATCGTTCACCGCGACGCTGCACCGGCTGCGCAAGCTCCTCGGCGAGGACGACGCGGTGCTGCTGCGCGACGCGCGCCTGAGCCTGAATCGCGCGCTGGTGTGGGTGGATGCGTGGGCCCTCGAGCAGGCCTGCGCGGCGCTCGAGGAGGCGCTGCGCGCGCCCGCGGGCGCAGCGGCCGACGAGGGTTTGCGCGCGCTCGCCGACGAGGCGCTCGCGCTCTACCGCGGGCCGTTCCTGCCCGACGAAGCCGAGCAGCCGAGCTACATCGCCTGCCGCGAGCAGTTTCGGCTGCGCCTGCTGCGCTGCCTCGCGCGCCTGGCGCGGCGCTGGGAGGACGCCAAGCAGCCGGAGGCCGCCGCCGAGTGCTACCTGCGCCTGATCGAGGCCGACCCGCTCTTCGAGGCGCCTTACCGCAACCTGATGCTCAGCTACCAGCGCGCGGGCGATCTGGTGGAGGCGCGCGCGTCCTACGAGCGGTTGCGCACGCTACTGGCGGCGCGGTTGAAGGCGGCGCCTTCGCCGGAAACGCAGGCCGTCTACGCCGGGCTCAAGCCGAGCGGCCCTTGACCCCGAGCTCGCGCTCGATCTGCGCCCAAATCTTGTCCAGCGCCATGCGCACGCCCGTGGGCGGGGCGTATTCGCGGCGCGGCATGCCGGAAGGCGGCGGCTTGACCTGATGCATGCGCGCGGTGAGCGAAATTTCGCTGCCGCCGGCAGCCGGCACCACCGTGGCGGTGATCACGATTTCCAGGCCCTCGGGCTCGAACTTGAGCAGCCAGCCGGCCAGCCCGACGCAGTTCGCGGCGAGGCGCTGCATCATCGGCAGGTCGGCCTGCGCGACGCGCTGCCATTCCGCCTCATTGAGCGGCGTGGGCGCAGGCGCTGCGACGCTTAACAAGCCCAGATCGGCATCCTGGGATTCCAAGCGCATGCCGAGGTGGAAAAGCGCTGAGCGGGTTCCCGTGAACGCGACCGCCGGCCGCACGTTGAATGCGCGGATGCCCTTTTCCTGGAGGATGCGCTCGTACTGCTGCTGGAATTCCTTATTGATATCCGTGATCGCGCAGCGAATTTGGTCCGGCGAGGCGCAGCCTTGGGCGAGCGCCGCCACCAACAGGCACAGACCTGCGCGACGGATTGCGCTTGCCCCTCCGACGTGCATGACTCCCCCTTCGACCGCCGCCAACCCGAGACAGGATAGCAGGCCTAACGCTTTGCGCTGCGCTGGAGCACCAGTCGATCCGCCTGCAGGATCTCCGCCGGCTGCAGCGCTTTCGCCACCTCGTCGCGGCGCGCCTTCGCACCGGCGTGGCCGGCGTTCGCCGCCAGGCTGAGCCAGATGTATGCCTGGACGTTGCTCTGGTTGACGCCGCGCCCGGCGGCATAGATTTCGCCCAACCGGTATTGGCCCTCCGCAATGCCCGCGTTGGCGGCCTTGCGGTAGAGCGCCAGGCTCTCGGTGTCGTTGCCGCGCTTGCTTGCCTCCTCGGCTTGCTTGATCAGGTCAGGCTCGGCCGGCTTCACCGGCGCCGGCGCCGGTGCCGGGGGCGGTGCGGTGGGGGCGACTGCAACCGGGGGACGCGCTTCGGTGCGGCCCGCGTCAATCTTCTTCTTCGCTTCCAATTCGCGACGCGCCCGCTCGTCCGCGATCTTCTTGTCCTGTTCGGCCTTGGCGCGCGATTCTGCTTCGTGTTTTTGCATGTCCTCCAACTGGCGCCGCGCCGCGTCGTCCGCTTCCTTCTTGCGTTGCTCTTCGAGCTTGCGCCGTGCCTCTTCCGAGCGCTTGTAATCCTCCTGGAGCTTGGTGAAGGCCGGATCGATCGTCGGCGGGCGCGGAGGCTGTTGCCAGAGCAAGACCGCGACAACCACGACAGCGGCGACAATCGCGCCCAGCGTCGCCCAGATCAACGGTCCGCGCAGCGAAGGGGTGGGCGTCGCGGCGGCGGGCGCCACGGCGGCGGGCGCCGGCGCGGCGCGCGTGTCGGTCTTGCCGCCCGTGGCGAGCTCCTTGCGCCACTCGGCAATGCTCTGCGGGCGATCCTTCTCGGCGAACTCGAGGGCGTGGTCGATGGCCTTGAGCAGGCCCGCCGAATAGCGCCCACCGCCGATGATGGCGGCAGGCACCAGGATCTCCTGCGTGCTGCCGAGGATGCCCTTGCTGCGCGTGATGGCGTCCATCGGCGAGATGCCCGAGATGGCGCGGTAGCAGGTGGCGCCCAGGCTGTAGAGGTCGGTCCACGGCCCCTGGTTCTCGCCGCTCGAGTAGTACTGCTCGAAAGGCGCGTAGCCCGGCGCCACCAGGATGGTGACGGTGCGCGCGTGCCCCATCGAGTGCCGCGCCGAGCCGAAGTCAAGCAGCACTGGCGAGCCGTCGGCGCGGATGTGGATGTTGTCCGGCTTGATGTCGCGGTGGATGAAGCCCGCGTTGTGCACCAGCTCCAGGCCGTCGAGGATTGGCCGCACGATGCGCATCAGCTCATCCTCGGGCAGCGTGCGGCGCCGCTCGAGCAGCGCCGCCAGGTTCTCGCCCTCCTCGAAGCGCATCACCATGTAGGCGGTGTTGTTGTGCTCGAACACCGAGTGCACGCGCACGATGTTCGGGTGGTCGAAGCGCGCCAGCGTCCGCGCCTCGCGGATGAAGCGGTCCAGGCCCCAGCGGTAGCGCTCGCCCTGGTCCTCGGTGCGCGAGCGCACCGAGGAGTCCGGCCGGCGCGTCGCCACCTCCACCGGCAGGTACTCCTTGATGGCGACCGGCTGGTCGAGGTTGGTGTCGCGCGCGAGGTAGGTGATGCCGAAGCCGCCCTGCCCGAGCACCCTCTCCAGGACGTACCAGTGCAGCCGATGCTGGGCCGGCAGGGCGTCGGGGTAGCTGGGGTCGGTCATGGGATGGACGCGCCGACACTGTACTACCGCCCCAGCCCTGTAACCCATCTGTAAGTCACCCGTGAGTGGTGTGCAACCCCCCGGCGTCGATGATGGGCTCACCGGGGCAGGGGCCCTGGATCGACCAAGGAGAGCACTATGAAACGCAACATCAAGATCGCCGCCGCGCTGGCGGCTTGCGCAGTGACGTTGCAAGGCTGCTACGTGATGCCCTACGACGCCGAGGGCAAGCCCTTCCCGATCTATCCGGTCGGGGTGCCGCCGAGCGTGGCGGGGGCGGCGCCGTCGACCGGGCCGGGCCCGGTGGCGCTCAATGTGCGCCTGTACCCGGAAAATGACGTGGCCACCCAGACCGGCGTGATCACCGGCACCGTGATCAACATGATGACCGGCAAGGGGCGCTTCCAGCTCAACTACAAGGGCGACGTGCTGACCGGCGAAGCGACGCGCGTGGACGGCGATGCGCGCAGGGGAGTGGCGAGCGCCTACAGTGCGAGCGGCGCCTACATGAGCTGCGAGTACCAGATGAGCAGCCCGCGCCAAGGCGCCGGCACCTGCACCATGTCCAACGGCGCCAAGTACCAGGTGCACATCGGTGGCTGAGGCGGAGCCCACCATGCTGCGCCCAGGGCTGCAGAGCGCGCGCCTGACCGTCCTCGCGGACGACGGCGAAAACCTCGACCGCTTCCGCGATGCGCTCTCGGGCATCCCGCGCATCCGCGTCGCCGAGCGCCTGCAGTCGGGCGGCGCGGACATCGCCTGGTCCCTCGCCATCCGGCCCGTGGTACAGGTCCTGCACCTGGACCTGTGTCCCGGGCCGGGGGCGGCGGCCGGCGAGGCTGCGCAACTGACCCCTCGCGAGGTGGACGTGCTGCGGCTGCTGGCGCAAGGCTGCGGCTACTTCGAAATCGGCACGCGGCTGGGCGTATCGGTGAACACGGTCACCAGCCACATCAAGAACACTTACCGCAAGCTCGCGGTGCACTCCGCGGCGGCGGCCGTGATGCGCGCCGTGCAGCTGCGGCTGCTCGGCGCCTAGCGCGCCAAGGCCGCGGCGATTGCTTCGACGCAGCGCGCGGGCGGCTCGCCGATGTCCACCTCGATGCCGCCCACCGGCGGCTCGAGCGTCGCGAACTGGCTCTCCAGCAGCGAGGCGGGCATGTAGCGATGCCGGCGTTCCTGCAGGCGCGCGCGGATCAGCTCGATCGGGCCGCGCAGGTGCACGAGGCGGCAGTGGATTCCCCGCGCCAGCACCTCGCGGTAGGACTCCTTCAGCGCCGAACAGGCGAGCACCGCGTGTTCGCGCCGCTTCAGCTCGGCGTTGAGCCGCTCCAGCCACGGCTGGCGGTCGGCGTCGGTGAGCGGCACGCCGGCGGCCATCCTGGCCACGTTTTGCGGCGGGTGGAATTCGTCGGCGTCGAGGAATTCGGCGCCGAGCCGGCGCGCGAGCAGGGCGCCGACGGTGCTCTTGCCGCAGCCCGACACGCCCATCACGACGACGATCACGCGCGCGGCACGCTATGCCCGCCGAAGCCGGCGCGCACCAGGGCGAGGAGCTTGCGCGCGTAGTCGGAGCGCCCCTGGCTGGAGAAGCGCCCCATCAGCGCCATGGTGATCACGGGCGCGGGCACGCCGAGCTCGATCGATTCGAGCGCGGTCCAGCGCCCTTCGCCCGAATCCGCCACCACCGGCGCGACGCCCTCCAGGGCGTCGTCGCGCGCGAGCACCTCCGCGCACAGGTCGAGCAGCCAGGAGCGGATCACGCTGCCGTGGCGCCAGGTCTCGGCGAGGCGCCCGGCGTCGAAGCCGAAGTCCTGCCGCGCGTCGAGCAGCGCGAAGCCCTCGGCGAGCGCCTGCATCATGCCGTACTCGATGCCGTTGTGGATCATCTTGGCGTAGTGCCCGGCGCCGGCCGGCCCGCAATGCAGCCAGCCGCGCTCCGCCCCCGGGGCGAGCAGGCGCGCGTAGGGCTCGAAGATCTCGATCGACTTCGGCGTGCCGCCGAGCATCAGGCAATAGCCGTTGGCGAGACCGTGCACGCCGCCCGAGACGCCGGCGTCGATGTAGCGCAGGCCCTGCTGCGACAGGTCCATCGCGCGGCGCATCGAGTCCTTGTAGAAGGCGTTGCCGCCGTCCACCAGCGTGTCCCCGGAGGACAGCAGGGGCAGCAACTCGCGCAGCGCGTCTTCGGTGGCTTCGCCCGCCGGCAGCATCAGCAGCAGCACCCGCTCGCCCTCGAGCTGGGCGCAGACCGCGGCCAGGCTCTCCACGCAGGCCACGCCCGGCTCGCTGGCGAGCGCCTCGCGCGCCCCCCGGTCCCGGTCGTAGGCCAGCACGCGCACGCCGCCGCGCGCCAGCCGCCGCGCCATGTTGGCGCCCATCCTGCCCAGCCCGACGATGCCGATGTCCATGCTTGCCTCCGCGCGACGGACTCATTCTATAATCGCCGCGGAGGGGGGCCTTGCCATGAGAAAGTTCTTCGCCGTGCTCGCGCTCGGCGCGCTGTGCGCTGCCGCGCAGGCGCAGTATCCGAGCAAGCCGATTCGCCTGATCGTGCCGTTCCCGCCGGGCGGCGCGGCCGAGCTCGGCGCGCGCATCTACGCGCAGCCCTTGAGCCTCGCGCTCGGCCAGCCGGTGGTGATCGAGACCAAGCCGGGGGCCGAGGGCATCATCGCCTCGCAGGCGGTCCTGCAGGCGGCGCCCGACGGCTACACGCTTTACTACGGGACGGCGACCGGGATGTCCTTCGCGCCCGCCGCGAAGAAGGTTCCGCCCTACGATCCGGTCAAGGACTTCACGCCGGTGTCGCTGGTGGGGATCTTCGGGTTCTTTGTCTTCTCGCACGCGAGCCTGCCGGTGAACACCCTCGGCGAACTGGTCGCCTATGCGCGCGCCAATCCCGGCAAGCTCAACTACGGCACCGGCAACGCCACCAGCATTCTCGCCACCGCGCAGTTCGCGGCGCAGCAGAAGATCGACGTCGTGCACATCCCGTACAAGGGCGACGGCCCGTTGTCTCTCGACATGGTGGCGGGGCGGGTGCAATTCACGATCGCGACGCCCGGCACGCTGGCGCCGCAGGTCAGGGAGGGCAGGTTGCGCGCGCTGGCGACGCTGCTGCCGAGCCGCAACCAGTTGCTGCCAGACGCGCCGACCATGAGCGAAGCCGGCGTCGAGCCCGTATCGATCACGCCCTGGGGCGGCCTGTTCGGCCCGCCGAAGATGCCCAAGGTGATCGTCGATCGACTCGCGCGCGAGATGGCCGTGGTGCTCGCAAAGCCCGAGGTGCGCGACGCCTTCGGCAAGCTCGCCTTCGAGCCGCGCAGCTCCACGCCGCAGGAACTCTCGGCCTTTGTCGCCGAGCAGCTCGAGGCTTACCGGCGCGTGACGCGCTCGGTCGGCCTCAGCCTGGACTGAGAGGCCTCAGCCGTCGTCAGCGGCAATTCAAGGCGCGATGTAGGCGTAGCCGCGGTTCTGGTAGGCCATCAGGGAAATCCACGCGTTGCCGACCACCGTCACCGAGGGCACAACGTCTTCGGGCCGGGTGCCCTGCTCGCGAGCCGCGACAGCGCATTGCTCCAGGTTTTCGACGCCCTTCGCATTGCGCATTTCCTTGAGCTTTACCGCTATCTTGGCTGCGGTTTCCCTGTCTTCGGGTTTGATTTTCGACAGGTCGGTCTGCACAAGCTTTGTCGCCGGCCCTCGGAATGACAGGATGAAGTGCGGCGTCACGCCCTGCTGGATCAGCGACTGGCGCGTCTCGTCAATGATGTTGAGCCGCCCGAGGAGCGCTTTCGCGTCGCCCGCCGTGATGTCGAAGGCGACCTTGACTACCTTTGCGCCCTGAAGCGATTCATGATCGTCGTAGCCCGCACCGTACGCAGGCATACCGCTGAACATGGCGGCGGCTGCCACCAAACCGGCTGCGGCAAGTAGGCATCGCAAATATCGTTTCATGACAGACCTCCCTTGGGTGGACAGGAAACAGGCGCTATCGCGACTCTAGCTCTCTCGGGCGAGCTTCGTCACGTCCTCGATCGCATCCGGCCGACTGAAATCTCGTCCGCCCAGCGCGCGTAGCGCAACGCGTCCGGCGCGGTCGACCACATAGGTCGCGGGCAAAGCTTTCACCTGCCAAGTCCGCATCACGTTGGCTGTCTCATCCGTCAGGATCGGGAAGGTGAGCGCCGGCTCCAGGCCCGCCGTAAATGCGGCCACGGTGTCCCATGTCTCGCCAGCATTGACTGCGAGGACCAACACGCCCTTTGGGGCGGTCGCGCGATACAGGTCCTCCAGGGACGGCAACTCGCGCCTGCAGGGCGGGCACCAGCTGGCCCAGAAGTTCACGACCACGACCCGGCCGCTCAACGCGGAAAGCCGCCACACCTTTCGGTCCGCGTCCTCGAGAGAGAAGTCGGGCGCTGCAGAACGCTGGGCAACGCGGGCAAAGACGTCGGGTTGCGCCGCGTGCATGCCGCTTGCGGGAAAGAGGACAAGTCCCGCAGCGCCGAGAAGAAAAGCGCGCCGGTCAATTGCAGCGGATCTGCTCGATCGAAGCCTCATGTCTATCCTCCCCCACTTGCCAGCGCATGATCAGATCGAACGCGCTGCCGCGCGCCACAGGAACTGACAACATCCCCTGGATCGAATCCCCTGCATTGAACTCTGCATCCTCCGGCAGCTGCGCCCACTCGAACGCCACCCGCGCGGATCGCGCTATGCCTTGCTCGTCGAGCTCGGCCAACCAGTCGGCACGGCCGCGGATCTGCTGCGCGGCCCCGTCCGCCAGCCGCACGCGCCAGTCGCCGAGCCGCATCGAAACTTTCGCCGCGCTGATTTGGCTATGCATGGCGACCAACACGACACACTCTCGCACATAGCGTTCCACCAGGGGAAGTGGCAATCCCCGCGCAAGATAGAAGGAAGCCGCCTGGTCGTACCCGAGCGTTCTCACCGAGGCCTGGAAACCGTCGCGCTGAATCGTGGCCACCGGTTGCGCGCATAACGCACCGGGAGTGGCGATCAGCACCGCTCCTGCCACCAGGAAACCCCTGCGCCGGTTGTGGCCCATCCGCCTCTCTCCCAGGAGATTCCGGCGATCAGTCTACGCCCCGCATGACCGCTGTGGGTCGAAAGCGGACTCTACTAACTTGAAATCGGCACCACCATCGGGGGAAGATCAACGGAACCGATTTCGCGCTTGATACTCAGTCGAGTCAATTCCTGACCGTACTTGC
>JBGPPD010000047.1:0-16406 GCA_041488375.1 Gammaproteobacteria bacterium
AAGGCGCTCACCGAGCACGCCTACATCAGCCGCGAGCCGGGTTCGGGCACGCGCGAGGTGATCGACCATTACCTGCAGAAAGCGGGCGTGCCGCCCGATACGCTGCAGGTGGTGATGGAACTGGGCAGCCCCGAGGCGCTCAAGGGGCTGGTGGCCACCGGGCTGGGCTTCGCCATCATGTCGCGCGCCACCGTGACCAAGGAAACGCGGCTCGGGCAGCTGGTGCGGATCGCGCTTTCGCCGCGCCTGCACCGCCACCTGTCGGTGGTCTATCCGAAGGAACGCTTCCACTCGCGGCTGGTGAGCGGCTTCGTGCAGTTCGCCAAGGAACGCCTCGCCGCCCTGCAGGACGCGGACGCGGTGCGTCCCGCGGCCTAGCCGCAGCGCTTGCGGAACTCCTTCGCGAAGGCCATCAGGAAGCGCAGCGACTCCTGACCTTCCGGATCCCTGAGCAGCTGCCACAGTCCGCCTAGGCCTCCGCCCGCGGCGGGCTGCGCGGCCAGGTCACGCTTCGCGGCGTCGAGCGCGCCCATGGTTCCCTCGAGCAGCACCGCCAGGCGCTCGAGCGAGCCGACCAGCCGGTCGAGGCCCGCGCGATTCAGCCGGTCGACGATCGACAGCGATTCGCCCACCGTCTCGGCCAGCCGGGAGACCATTTCGTCGGTCATCGAGTCCTGCGCAGCGCCGTAAGTGCGCGCGAGCGCCACCAGGCGATCGAGGTCGCCATTCGCGACGAGCTGCGCGAGCGCAGGCAGCGCGCCGGCGACGCCCGAGCGGTTCACCTTGTCCAGCAGATCCATGCCGTCGGCCGCGGTGGCCGAGAGGCGGCCGACTATCTCGTCAGTGAGCGAATCGCGCGCCGCCGCCGCGAGGCGCTCGAGCTCCAGTGCCTGTGTCGCGTCCATGTCGTCCTCCTACAGCAGCCCGCGGGCCGAGGTCCAGTACAGCTTGTTGTACGCCATCTTGAACCAGTGCACGGCGCGGGTCGGCGGCTTCGGGTCCGGGGGATTGGTGTAATTGAACATCGCGTAGGTGGCGCGGTCCTTGCCGCACTCGATGAAGCAGAACACCTTGCCGTCGTGCTCGCGCACCGGCGCGCCGAGCTTGACGATGGCGGCGATGTTCTCGCCGAGCGTCTCGGCCTGGTAGTGCACCGTCGAGCCGGCCTTGCTGATCGGGATGTTGGTGGTGTCGCCGATCACGTAGACGTTCGGGCGCCCCTCCATGGTGAGCTTGAGCTTGTCGGTGGGAATGAAGCCTCCCGCCCCGAGCTTGTTCTTCTCCACCACTTCCATGCCCCGGTGCGCCGGGATGGTGATCAGCAGGTCGTACTTGGTCTCGGTGCCCTCCTCACTCTTCAGCACCTGGTTCTTGCCGTCGACTTCCTTCATGTTGAACAGCGTCTCGTAGGTGATGCCCAGGCGGTCGAACTCCGGCGTCGCCCATTTGGCCACGTTTTCCAGGCTGTGCACGCGGCCGATGGGATAGGTGTAGTGCAGCTGCACCTTGTCGCGGATGCCGCGGTCCTTGAAGTAGTCGTGCAGCATGAAGGTGATCTCGAGCGGCGCCATCGGGCACTTGTGCGGCACGCCCACCGCGATCACCACCTTGCCGCCCTGGAACCCCTGCAGGCGCTTGAACATCTTCAGCGCGCTCGCCTCGGTGTAGAAGGTCTCGGCGTGCTCGGCGAGGCCGGGGATCATCTCCGGCGCCATGCGCGAGCCGGTGGCGATCACCAGGATGTCGTAGCCGTGCGTCTTGCCGCCCTTGGTCTTCACCTGGTTCTTGTCCAGCTCGAAGGTCTCCACCGGGTCGACCTGGAATTCGATCCCCGGCTCGAGCAGGCTCGCCTGGTCGCGGTAGAGCTCATCCGGCGTCATGCGGCCCAGGCACAGGTACAGCAGCCCCGGCTGGTACATGTGCTTGTCGGACGCCGAGAGCATGGTGAGCTTCACCTTGCCCGAGCGGATTTCGCCGGCGAGCCGGCGCGCCAGGTTGTTGCCGAGGATCGTTCCCCCCATGCCGCCGCCGACGATCAGGATCTTCATGGTCTGCTCCTTCGTTGGCCCTCAGGGCCGCTTGATCGGATTACTTCGTCTTTTTCAGGGCGATGTGCCACACCCCGGCCTCTTCGCGTGTGCCGAGCAGTTCGTGCCCGACCTTGCGCACCCATTCCGGGATATCGTTCGCCGAACCCTTGTCCGTGGACAGCACTTCGAATTCCTCGCCGACGGTCGCGAACTTGAGCCGCGCGATCAGCTCCATCAGCGGACCCGGGCAGAAGCTGCCGCGCGCGTCGATGATCGTCCTTGGCGCCATGCGCCGATTCTCCCTCAGAACGACCAGACCTGGCCGCCGTGCGCGTCCGACAGGAACTTGGTCAGGCCGAGCGGTTCGCCCAGCCACGGCTCGAGTTCGTCCAGGCCCACGCCAAGCACGTCGACCGCCATCGAGCACGGGTGGATCTTCGCGTCGCCGAGCTCGGCCGCGCTGATGAACAGCTGCTTGAACCCGGGGACGCCCTTTTTCTCCTGCAGCAGCCTGCCGAACGGCCCCTCCGCGGCGGGCGGCTCGCCCGCGCCCCGCTTGAAATGGCGCAGCGCGTTCATCGACAGGAACACGGTCACCTGGTCGCCGCTCACGGCGCCGACGGAGGCGACCATCGCCGCCATCTGCAGCCGCTCCAGCGATCCGGAAACCACCACGATGCTGATTCTGTTCGCCATGGGCATCAATTCCCCGACCCGCCGATACTAGGCCGCCGGGCCAGGGCAGGTTTGATCCTGGTCAAGTCCGCGCGCCGGCTTTCTCTTCCAGCGCCGCATAGTAGGCGCGCAGGATCTCGAGCACTTCCGGCCGGCTGAACTCCGCCGGCACCGCGCTGCCCTCGGAGAGCCACTTGCGCAACTGCGTGCCGGAAACCTGCAGGCGGTCCGCGTCGCCGTGGGCGCAGGTGCGCCCCGAGGCCATGCCGCCGCAGCGGTAGCACCAGAACGTCACGTCCATCTTCAGCGGCTGTGTCGCGAGCGCGTCCTGCGGAATCTCGTCGAAGATGCGGTGCGCGTCGAACGGCCCGTAGTAGCTGCCCACGCCGGCGTGGTCGCGACCTACGATCTGGTGCGAGCAGCCGTAGTTCTGGCGAAATAGCGCGTGCAGCAGAGCCTCGCGCGGGCCGGCGTAGCGCATGTCGAGCGGGTAGCCCGCCTGCACCACGGTGCCGGGCCGGAAGTACTTCTCGATCAGCACGCCGATGGCGCGCGTGCGCACCTCGGCCGGGATGTCGCCGGGCTTGAGGGCGCCGAGCAGGGAGTGCACCAGCACGCCGTCGCAGGTCTCGATCGCGACCTTGGCGAGGTACTCGTGCGACCGGTGCATCGGATTGCGCGTCTGGAACGCCGCCACGCGCGACCAGCCGAGGCGCTCGAACTCGGCGCGCGTCTCGGCGGGCGTCATGAACAGCGCCCCGTACTTCGCCTTGAAGCCGCCGTCGGAGAGCACCTTGACCGGACCCGCGAGGTTCACCTCGGGCTGCTGCATCACCATCTTGACGCCGGGGTGCTCGAGGTCCGTGGTGCGGAACACGGTCGCGCATTCGTGCGCCTTGTTGATGGCGTACTTCTCGGTCAGTTTCATCGTCGCCATCGCCTCGCCGGTGTCCGCGTCGAGCAGCGCAATGTCGGTCCCGGTCTTGAACCGCGCCGCGGCGGCATTGTCGGTGGACAGCGTGATCGGAATCGGCCAGAACAGGCCGCTCGCCATGCGGTAGCCGTCGCACACCCCCTGCCAGTCGGCGTGCGTCATGAACCCCTCGAGCGGCGTGAAGCCGCCGATGCCGAGCATGATGAGGTCGCCCCTCTCGCGCGAGCTCACGCGCAGCCCCGGCAGCGAACGGGCGCGGGCGCGCTCGGCGGCGAGCGCCTCGCCGGCGAGCATCAGGGGCTTGAGGGATCCTTTGCCGTGGGGCCGGACCAGGCCAGACATAGCCACTCCTCCAAGATTGGCATTCTCGGCACCCGCTCTCGGCACCGGCAACACCGTTGTACTGATCCGGCGATAAGGTTGCCTGATAGCCTCGTCGCGACTGCGCCGCCCATGCAGAATGGCGGCCGTGCACAGACGCGAATTCCTCCGGTTGCTGGCGCTCGCGGCGGCAGCGGGCGCCTCGCTGCGCCCGGGATTGAGCGCGGCGCAGGCCGCGCAAGAGCTCTACCAGCTGCCGCCCTTCGGCAAGCTGTCGCTGCTGCACATGACCGACGCGCACGCGCAGCTGCTGCCGGTGTATTTCCGCGAACCGAGCGTCAACCTCGGGGTCGGCGACGCCGCCGGGCGGCCGCCCCACCTGGTCGGTGAAGCCTTCCTCAAGCACTTCGGCATCCCCGCCGGCAGCGCCGCCGCCCACGCCTTCAGCTCCCTCGACTTCGAGCACGCCGCGCGCCGCTACGGCAGGGTCGGCGGTTATGCGCACCTCGCCACGCTGGTGAAACGCCTGCGCGCCTCGCGGCCGCAGGCGCTGCTGCTGGACGGCGGCGACACCTGGCAGGGCTCCGCGACGTCGCTGTGGACCGAAGGCGCCGACATGATCGGCGCGCAGAAGCTCCTCGGCGTCGACCTGATGACCGCGCACTGGGAGTTCACCTACGGCGCGAAGCGCATGCGCGACGCGGTGGACAAGGAGCTCGCACCGATCGAGTTCCTGGCGCAGAACGTGAAGACGGTGGACTTCGAGGACCCCGTGTTCAAGCCCTACACGCTGCGCACGGTGAACGGCGTGGCGCTCGCGGTGATCGGCCAGGCCTTTCCCTACACGCCGATCGCGCATCCGCGCTACCTCATCGCCGATTGGAGCTTCGGCATCCAGGAGTCGCGCCTGCAGGCGCTGGTGGACGAGGTGCGCGCCAAGGGCGCGCAGGTGGTGGTGCTGCTGTCGCACAACGGCATGGACGTGGACCTCAAGCTCGCCGGACGCGCGCGCGGCATCGACGCGATCCTCGGCGGCCACACGCACGACGGCGTCCCGGCGCCGGTGGTGGTGGGCAAGACGCTGGTCACCAACGCCGGCTCGAGCGGCAAGTTCCTCGGCGTGCTCGACCTGGACGTGAGGGCCGGCGCCGTGGCGGATTACCGCTACCGCCTGCTGCCGGTGTTCGCCAACCTGCTGCCGGCGGACGCGGCCATGTCCGCCTACATCGAGCGCGTGCGCGCCCCCTACCGCGCGCGGCTGGAGGAGAAGCTGGCCGTAACCCAGGGGCTGCTCTACCGGCGGGGAAATTTCAACGGCACCTGGGACCAGCTGCTGCTCGATGCGCTGATGGAGGAGAAGGGCGCGCAGATCGCGTTCTCGCCCGGCTTCCGCTGGGGCAGCACGCTGCTGCCGGGCGATGCCATCCGCTTCGAGCACCTGATGGACCAGACCGCCGTGACCTACCCGTACTCGACCCTCAACGAACTCACCGGCGAGCAGATCAAGGCGATCCTCGAGGACGTGGCGGACAACCTCTTCAACCCCGATCCCTACCTGCAGCAGGGCGGCGACATGGTGCGCGTGGGCGGCATGACCTACGCCTGCAATCCGCTGGCGAGGATGGGGCAGCGCATCACGGACATGCGCCTCGGCGGCCGCCCGATGGACGCCAGCCGGCGCTACAAGGTCGCGGGCTGGGCGCCGGTCGCGGAAGGCGCGAGCGGCGAGCCGGTGTGGGACGTGGCGGCGCGCTACTTGCGCGCCAAGCGCAGCGTCGCGCCGCTCACGCCGAACGTGCCGCGGCTTACTGGTTGACCGGCGAGGCCGGGTCCATCAGCAGCGCGGTAAGGTCCTTCATCTGCGCCTCGGTGAGCGCGCCGGTGTGGCCGAAGCGCGGCATGGTCGAGCACAGGTTGTAGGCCTTGGCGTTGTAGATCTTGCCGTAGGCGTAGCGCTGGATCTCGGGTCCGTAGCCGCGCGCCTTGCCGAACTGGTACAGGCTCGGCCCAATCGTGCCGAAAGAGCTCTCCCGCGGCCCGATCTGGTGGCAGTTGTAGCAGCTGCCGCCGACGCCGCCCTTGTCGGCCCAGGACATGCCGCGCCCGTTCTGCGCGACCTTCTCGCCGGCCTTCCAGTCGCCGAGGAGCTTGCCGTCCGCCGGCCACTTGATGCCGGCGAGCTGCTCCTGCTGCAGCTTTTCGCCGACCTGCGACGGCGGTTCGTCGCGGTACTTGTTGCACGCGGCCTGCACGTCATCCTCGTTCAGGCGATCCATCCCGGCAATGCCCTTGGCGTGGAAATCGCGCTTCATCAGGGCCAGCGCGTCGGCATGGTGGTCGCGCTGCGGCGTGGCGCAGGAGGCGAGGAGCAGCGCCGCGCAGCCCAGGGTTACGACGGAGGCGAGTCTCATGGCGTGGCTCCTAGCGCTTGATGCCAGGGCCGCGATAGACGTGGCCATTGGCGTTGACGGTGACGTAGGTGATCAGGGCGCTCAGCGCTTCCGAGGTGTAGCCGGGCTCGGGAAAGCGCTGCTGGCGGAAGCAGTCGTTCAGGCGCCACTGCAGCGAGTGCATCACGCCGCCGGTCATGCGGTAGCCCGGCCAGCCCTGCACCGCGGCGATCGCCGTCGCCGGCTTGGAGAAATTGGGCAGCGGCTGCGTGCGGATGCGCTTGCCGTCCACGCCATGGCAGCTGGCGCAGGAGAAATCGTACGAGCCGGCGCGATAATAGAAGATCGCCTTGCCCGTCTCGTAGGCGGCGCGCTCCTGCGGGTGGTCCTGCGGCGCCGCCACCTTCATGCCGCGCGACTGCGCGGCGACGTAGGTGACCAGCGAGACCGGGTCGGGCGTGTGCACGGCATTGCTGAAGGGCTGTTTGGCGAGTTCCGCAAAGCTGAAGCCCTGCAACGTGACCATGCAGTGCACGATGCGCGCCTCGGCGTCCATCACGCGGTCGACGTCGGCGAAGTAGCGCGGCATCTGGGCGTACGCGCCCTTGACCACGCCCGGCCCGAGGCCGAGGTCGCACTGCTCGAGGGAGGCGTTCTTCGGGCCCCGGCGCGCGCGCCACAGCTCTTCGCCCTTCGCCTCGAACAGCTCGGCCGGGTTGTCCTGCTCCAGCACTTCGCGGAACTTGTCGAACTCGGCGGCGGTGGGATCCGGCGTTTGCGCCGCCGCCTGCGGCCAAGGCGCCGCCGCCGCAACCGCCGCGACGACTCCCAGCACGAGCGCGTGTCTCATCGTTTGCTCCTCCAGTTTGTCGAACGAGGCTCTGCGGCCCCTTGCGTCAGCATCAGGATGCCGGGCGGACGATCGTCTCGTCGGTGCGCGTGTCGCCCGTGTTGTCCTTCCAGGTAATCACGATCTTGTCGCCCGCCTTCGCGCCCTTGACCTTGAAAGCGAACACCGGGTTGCGCGCGATCGCCTGGCTGATGTCGGCGCTGAACACCGTCCTGCCGTTGAGCTGCGCGGTGATGCTCTGGATGAAATGCAGCGGGACGAGCTTGCCGGCCGCCTTGCGCTGCCCGGTTTCCATCGGATGCGCCATCAGCACGCGCACGTCGGCGACGTCGCCCTGCAGGGTGGCTCGGATCTTCATCGGGTCTGCCATGTTCTCCTCCGCTCAGCCGCCGCAGCCGCCGATGGTGACCTTCACTTCCTTGGCGCTCGTATAGTAGCGGCCGCCGGCCGCCACCACCACGCGCACCGGCGAGGATTCGCCGATCTTCACGCGCAAATGCACGAAGGCCAGCGTGTCCTGCGCGAAGTCGAACGTGCCCGTATAGGGGAAGGGGTTCTTCTCGATGAACACCGAGATGGCGGTGGTGCCGGGAATGCCGCTGGTGATGTCGATCGGCACCACCGCGCCGTTCTCGGCGATGTCGGGGGCGCGGATCTCGATCGCCTTGCTGTCCTCGGCGTTCGCCACGCCGAGCGATTTCATCGCCTCGGCGGTGCTTTTCGCCTCGAACGCGCCCTTGTTCCAGGCGGCCAGCGCGCGCACGGGGCTCAGCAGCCCGGCGCCGACGGCGGCCGCCAGCGCGCCGAAGGCCCAGGCGCCCTGCAATACGGTTCTGCGTGTGTGGTGCATTCCTCCTCCTCCTGCCCGGTCGAATTATAGGAACGGAATTCGGGCTCCGGCGGCTAGCCTACTCAAATTCCCCCGAATTGCACAAGCGGATCAGGGGTGTGGCGAGCATGGAAAATTGATTCGCCCCATAACTTGCGCTAATTTCCCGCCTCCGCGGGCGGATTGCTAGGCTCTCGCAAAGGAGGAGGGGCACATGAAACCATTCAGCGTAGTGGCAGGCCTGTTGGGCGCGGCGCTGCTGTCGGGCTGCGGCACGATGGCATTCACCGACGCGAAGAGCAACGTCGCCGAAGACAAGGTGGTGTATCACGTGAACGACTCGAAGGAGCAGGCGGTGAACGCCCTGCGCAACATCGCCAACCACCTCGAAGTGAATCCGAAGGCGAAGGTGGAGGGCCTCAAGGAGCGCGGCGTGACCTTCGACGTGTGCGAGATCACGCTGCGCAACCGCCAACTGCCCAAGTCGAAGTTCATTCCCGAGGCCGTGTTCGTGCCCTCGGGGGTGGCGGAGATCACCCGCCTGCAGCAGCGCGAGGGCTACGCCTACCTGCGCCCCTGAGCCGCCGCGCCGGGCGCGAGCGGGCGAACCGGCGTGGAACTTTGCCGGCTCGGGCATGGTCTCCTGGCGGGGGTGGAGGCAAGGGATTCCGGGAAAGTCCGGAATCTTTGCGATAATGCGCCCCCCCTTTGGAAGCCGGCCGCAAGCGCGAATGATCCGCATCGACAACCTGGTGAAGACCTTCGGCGCCAAGCGCGCCGTGGACGGCGTGTCCTTCGGCGTCGAGCGCGGCGAGGTGCTGGGCTTTCTCGGCCCGAACGGCGCCGGCAAGTCCACCACCATGCGCATGATCACCGGCTTCTTGCCGCCCACCAGCGGCCGCGTGTCGGTCGGCGGCCACGACGTGGTGGAGTCGCCGCTCGAAGCCAAGCGCCTGATCGGCTACCTGCCGGAAGCGGCGCCCTCGTATCCGGACATGACCGTGCAGGGGTTCCTGTCCTTCGCCGCCGAACTGCGCGGCCTGGACGGCGAGGCGCGCAAGCAGGCGATCGGCCGCGCGGTCGAGCGCTGCTTCCTCTCCTCCGTGCTGCACCAGAGCATCGACACGCTGTCCAAGGGCTACAAGCACCGCACCTGCCTCGCGCAGGCGCTGATCCACGATCCCGAGGTGCTGATCCTGGACGAGCCCACCGACGGCCTGGACCCGAACCAGAAGCATGAAGTGCGCAATCTCATCCGCGAACTGGGGAAGACCAAGGCGGTGGTGTTCTCCACCCACATCCTCGAGGAGGTGGACGCCGCCTGCACGCGCGCCATCATCATCGATCGCGGCCGCATCGTCGCCAACGGCACGCCGGCCGAATTGCGCGCCCTGTCGGTGACCGCCGGCGCGGTGACCGTGCATGCGCAAGGCGCGAGCGCGGAGCAGCTCGCCGCGCTCGGCAAGGTCGAGCCGCTCGGCGGCGCGTTCCGCGTCTATCCGAAAGACAAGGGCGCGGCCGGGGATCTGGCGCGCGCGGTGGTCGAGCTCGCCAACCGCCAGGGCTGGAAGCTCGATGCGCTGAGCACCGAGGAAGGCCAGCTCGACGAAGTCTTCCGCCGCATTACCCTGTCCGACACGGTGAAAACGCAATGAGCGCCTGGCACGCCATCCGCACCATCGCCAAGCGCGAACTGGTGTCCTACTTCACCTCGCCGGTGGCCTACGTATTCTTGGTGATTTTCCTCCTGCTCACCGGCTTTCTCACCTTCACCGCCGGCGCGTTCTTCGAGCGCGGCGAGGCGAGCCTGGGCGCGTTCTTCGGCTGGTACCCGTGGGTCTACCTGGTGCTGGTGCCGGCCGCCGGCATGCGCCTGTGGTCGGAGGAGCGGCGCTCGGGCACCCTCGAATTGCTGCTCACCATGCCGATCACCGCCTGGCAGGCGATCCTCGGCAAATTCCTCGCCTCCTGGGCGTTCCTCGCCATCGCGCTGGGGCTCACCTTCCCCGTGGTGCTGACCGTCAACGTGCTCGGCGATCCGGACAACGGCGCCATCTTCGCCGGCTACCTCGGCAGCCTGTTCCTCGCCGGGGCCTACCTGGCGATCTCGTGCATGACCTCCGCGCTGACGCGCAACCAGGTGGTGGCCTTCATCCTGTCGGTGGTGATCTGCCTGTTTCTGATCCTCGCCGGCTTCAACCCGGTGACCGACCTGCTGGTGCGCTGGGCCAGCCCGGCGTTCGTCGACACGGTGGCCGCGTTCTCCGTGGTGACCCATTTCGACGGCTTCCAGCGGGGCGTGATCGACTCGCGCGACCTGCTGTTCTTCCTGTCGGTGATCGGCTTCTCGCTGTTCGCCACCGGCGTGGTCCTGCGCAACCGATGAGCGCGTTCCTGAAAAAGCACGAGGCGCTGGCCTACTCGGCGGTGGGGCTGGCGGCGCTGTTCCTCCTGCTGGTGGCGCTCAACTACCTCGCCTCGAGCGCCCCGCTGCGCGCGGACCTGACCGACGGCAAGCTCTACACGCTGTCGCAGGGCAGCCGCAAGATCCTGAAGAACCTGCAGGCGCCGGTGAAGGTGAAGCTGTACATCAGCGCCGGCGAGGCGATGCCGGTGCCGCTGCGCAGCTACGCGCAGCGCGTCGAGGACCTGGTGCGCGAGTTCAAGTCGGTCGCCGGCGCCAATCTGGTGATCGAAAAATACAACCCGCGGCCCGACTCCGAGGAGGAGGACGCGGCGCAGCTCGACGGCATCGAGCCGCAGCAGCTGATGTCGGGCGAGCAGTTCTACCTCGGCGCCTCGGTGAACCAGCTCGATCGCAAGCAGACGATCCCGGTACTCGCCCCCGCGCGCGAGCGGCTGCTCGAGTACGACCTGATCCGCGCCATCGCGCGCGCCAGCAGCGCCGAGCGCCCCAAGATCGGCCTGATGAGCGGCCTGCCGGTGCTGGGCACGCGCTTCAACCCGATGACGCGGCAGAGTTCCGAGCCCTGGGTGCTGGCCAACGAGCTGCGCCGCGACTTCGAGGTGCGCCAGGTCAACCTGAGCGCCGAGGCGATCGACAAGGACCTCAAGGTCCTGCTGCTGATCCATCCGCGCGAGATCAGCGAGGCCACCGAGTACGCGCTCGACCAGTTCGTGCTGCGCGGCGGCAAACTCATCGCCTTCGTCGATCCCTACGCCTATTTCGACCAGACGCCCGGGCCGATGCCGGGCATGCCCGGCATGGCCTCCAGCTCGACGCTGCCGCGCCTGTTCAAGGCCTGGGGCGTGCAGATGGACCCGGGCAAGGTGATCGCCGACCTGGTGTTCGCCTCGGGCGGGGGGCAGCGCTACACGCCGACGGTGCTGTCGCTGAACCGCACCGCCTTCGCGCGCGACGACGTGGTCGCCAGCCAGATCGAAACGCTGCTGTACGCCTTCGGCGGCGCGTTCCAGGTGAAGCCCGCCGAGGGCCTGAGCGCGAGCGAGCTGGTGCACAGCTCGCCCAACTCGATGCTGGTGGACAACCTGTCGGCCACCGCGGCGGGCGATGCCGCCACCAGGAACTTCCAGCCCGGCGGCAAGAGCCTGGCGCTCGCGCTGCGCCTCGCGGGCAAGTTCAGGACCGCGTTCCCCGAGGGCAAACCGGTCGATCAGGCGAAGAAACCCAAACCTCCGGCGGCGGCGACCGCGGCCGAGCCGCAGCTCAAGGAATCCGCCAAGGACAACTCGGTGGTGCTGGTGGCGGACACGGACATGCTGCAGGACGGGGCGGCGGTGGATGTGCAGGAAGTGTTCGGGCGCCGCGTGGTGGTGCCCTCCAACGGCAACCTCGCTTTCGCGCAGGGGCTGGTCGAGCAGCTCGCCTCGGACGACAGCCTGCTGTCGCTGAAGAGCCGCGCCGCCGCCTACCGCCCGCTCACCGTGGTGCGCGAGATGGAGGCCCAGGCGCAGACGCAGTACTTCGGCAAGATCAAGCAGCTCGAGGACGAGCTGCAGAAGACCAACGACAACCTGCAGAAGCTGCAAAAGAGCGCCGGCCCGGCCGCCAAGGGCGCCTCGGCAGGCCAGATCCTGTCGCCCGAGGAGCAGGCCGAGCTGGAGCGGTTCCGCAAGCACGTGGCCGAAACCAAGAAATCGCTGAAGGAACTGCGCAAGAACCTGCGCCGGGACGCCGAGCGCCTGGTGTTCCTGACCAAGGTCGCCAACATCGCGGCCATGCCGCTGCTGGTCGCGCTGCTGGGCATCATCGTCGCGCTGCTGCGCCGCCGGCAGCAGGCGCGCGCCACCGCCGCATGAGCGCGCGCCTCGCCGCGGTGCTGGTGGTGCTGCTGGTGGCCCTGGGCGGCGGCGCGTTGCTGCTGCAGCGGCAGGGCCATCTGGACCGGCCGGCGGCGGCCGCCGCGCTCGGCCAGCCGGTACTGAAGAATTTCAAGGCGGCCGATGTCGCCGCGATCTCGATCCGCGAGCCCGGCGCCGCGCTCACGCTGCAGCGCAAGGGCGAGGCCTGGACCATCGCCGAGCGCGCCGGTTTCCCGGCCGACCTCGACAAGGTGCGCGACCTGGTGGTGCAGGCGCTCGAGCTGAAGGTCGGGCAGAGCGAGCCGATCGGCGAGAAGGACCGCGCGCGCTTGAAGCTCGACGACTCGGGCACCCTGCTCGAATTCCGCGACGCCGGCGGCAAGCCGCTCGCGCGCCTCAGCGTCGGCGCCAAGTTCTTCAAGCGCGAGCCGGACAACCCGGCGCGCGCCCTCGCCGACGGCCGCTACGTCCTGCTGCCCGAGGACCCGCAGGTGGTGTTCGTGGTCGCCGACCCGCTGACGCAGGCCAGCACCAGGAGCGCCGACTGGATCAGCCGCAGCGGCTTCGGCGCGGAGAAGGTGAAGGCGATGGAAGTCCTGCAGGCGGGCGGCGAGCGCTGGAAGATCGAGCGCCCGGGCGACAACGCGAACTGGAAGCTCACGCCGCTGCGCGCCGGCGAGAAGCTCGACGCGATCCGCGCCAATTCCGCCTCCTATTCGCTCAACAGCGTGGAACTGGCCGATGTCGCCGCGCCGGGCGCAACGCCCGCGGACACCGGCCTCGACAAGCCGGCCGCCACGATCGTCGCCGCCACCTTCGACGGCCTCACCTACACGGTGAAGCTCGGCAAGAGCGCCGGCGACGACTTCTACGCCGCGGTGGCGATCGCCGGCGAGGCGAAAGCGAGCGGCGCGGACGCCGCCGAGCGCACGAAGACCCTCGCCGCGCGGCTGCCGCGCGAGCGCGCGCTCGCCGCCCACACGCTGCTCGTCGCGCGCTCGAAATTCGACGACATCCTGAAGAAGCGCGCCGAGCTGCTGGAAAAGAAGGCAGCGGGCAGGAAGAAGTAGCTCCGGCATGGAACCGCACATCCCGGAAATCACCACCGTCATCCAGCTGGCCGTGGCTCCGGTGTTCATGCTCACGGCGGTCGGCACCATCATCAGCGCTTTGAGCATCCGCCTGGGGCGCGCGGTGGACCGGCGCCGGGTGCTGGAGCAAAAGCTGCAGTCGCTCAGCGGCGAGCAGGACCAGGACGCCCGGGCGGAGCTCGCGCAGATCGCGCGGCGCGTCCACTACGTCTACCGCTCGATCGTGTTCTCGGTGGTGTCCGGGATCTTCGTCTGCCTGCTGATCGCCGGCGCCTTCATCGGCGCCTTCGTCTCGGTGGACCTGACGCGCACCGTGGCGGCGCTGTTCGTGCTGGCGGTGGCCAGCCTGACCGCCAGCCTGCTGCTGTTCCTGCGCGAAATCTTCCTGGCAGTCTCGACGCCGCGCCACATCCAGAAGTAGGATTGGCGCGGGGGAGGGCCGCGTGGCCAAGCACCTCATCAAGCACCTGAGGACGATCGCGCTCGTCGGCCAGGCGGGCAGCGGCAAGACCAGCCTGGCCGAGGCGCTGCTGGCGCGGGCGGGGGCAATCCCCGCCGCCGGCAGCGTCGAGCGCGGCACCACCGTGTGCGACTACGCCCCGCTGGAAAAGCAGCTGCAGCACTCCCTCAAGCTGGCGGTGGCGAGCTTCGAAGTGCCAGGGGCGAGCCCGGCCGAATCCCCTACGTTCGTGCACCTGCTCGATACCCCCGGCTACGCGGATTTCCTCGGCCACTCGCTGCCGGCGCTCGCGGCGGTGGAGACCGCCGCCATCGTGATCAACGCGCAGAACGGCGTCGAGATGATGACCGGGCGCTTCATGCAGTGGGCGGCCAAGCGCGGCCTCGACCGCCTGGTGGTGGTCAACAAGATCGATGCGGACAGCGTGGACCTCGAGAGGCTGCTGGAGCGCATCCAGCTGGCCTTCGGCAAGGAGTGTCTGCCGCTGAACCTGCCCGCGGCGAAGGCGACGAAGGTATCGGATTGCTTCTTCGCGCCCGCGGGCGAAGCGGATTTCTCCTCGGTCAAGGAAGCGCACCAGCGCCTGGTGGACCAGGTGGTCGAGGTGGACGAGGCGCTGATGGCCTCCTACCTGGACAAGGGCGCGGTGTCGCCGGAGGAACTGCACGAGCCGCTCGAGCGCGCGATGCGCGAGGGGCACCTGGTGCCGGTGGTGTTCTGCTCGGCGAAGACCGGTGCCGGCGTGCGCGAACTGCTCGACGTGATCGTCAAGCTGATGCCCAACCCTTCGGAGGGCAACCCGCCCACCTACCTCAACGTGCCGTTGGACGGCGGCGCGCCGAGCGAGATCCAGGCGCTGCCGGACCCGGGCCGGCACGCGCTGGCGCACGTGTTCAAGATCGAGATCGACCCCTACATCGGGCGCCTGGCGGTATTCCGCGTGCACCAGGGGCGCATCACGCCGGGCACGCAGCTCTACATCGGCGAGAACAGGAAGCCGGTCAAGGCCGGGCACCTGTATCTGTTGCGCGGCAAAACGCAGACCGAGGTGGCCGAGGCGGTGCCGGGCGACATCTGCGCCATCGCCAAGGTGGAGGAGATCCAGTTCGACCACGTCCTGCACGACTCGAGCGAGGATGCGCACATCCGCGCCCGGCCGCTGGAGCTGCCGGTGCCGGTGTTCGGCCTGGCGGTGCAGCCGAAAAAGCGCGGCGATGAGCAGAAGGTCTCCGACATGCTGCACAAGCTGATCGCCGAGGACCCGTGCTTTCGCATCGAGCACAATGCGCAGGCCAACGAAACGGTGATGCGCGGCCTGGGCGAAGTGCACCTGAAGACCACGCTGGACAAGATCGCCACGCAGTACAAGGTGGAGCTGGACACGCGGCCGCCCTCCATCGCCTTCCGCGAGACCATCGCGGCGCGCGCCGAAGGACACAACCGGCACAAGAAGCAGACCGGCGGCGCCGGGCAGTTCGGCGAGGTGTACCTCAAGGTCGAGCCGCTGGCGCGCGGCCAGGGCTTCGAGTTCGTCGACCAGGTGAAGGGCGGCGCGATCCCCAACCAGTTCATCCCCGCGGTGGAAAAAGGCGTGCGCGGCGTGCTCGGCACGGGCTTCCTCGCCGGCTACCCGATCCAGGACCTGCGCGTCATCGTCTACGACGGCAAGCACCACCCGGTGGATTCGAAGGAAGTGGCCTTCGTCTCGGCGGGGCGCAAGGCCTTCCTCGACGCGCTGGCCAAGGCGCGCGCCATCGTCCTCGAGCCGATCGTCAACGTGAACATCGTCGCCCCCGAGCAGAAGATGGGCGACATCACCGGCGAGCTCTCCGGGCACCGCGGCCACATCAAGGGCTCGGACGCGCCGCGCCCGGGCACCGTGCAGATCACGGCGCAGGCGCCGCTGGCGGAGCTGGAGAGCTTCCCGGCGCGGCTGAAATCCATCACCGCGGGGCACGGCTCCTATACGCTGGAATTCAGCCACTACGAGCCCGCGCCGCCGCAGTTGCAGCAGAAACTGGTGTCGGCGCACCGGCCCGCCGCCCACGCGGACGACTAGCAAATGGGGACAGACCCCATTTTTCTCATTTAAGTGTTCATCGGACCGCCGCCGCCCAGCGTGCCGGCCATCGCCATCACCGGCATCGCGGGTGGCGTGCTGTTTACCGCCTGGGCTTGGCGGGCCGACCGCCGCCGTGGCTCCGGTGGCGCTTTGTGATGATCGCTTTTTCTGCCTCCCTGCCCTTGGCCAGTTCGGTAACCCTTTGCAACTCGACCTCTCTGGCGTCACTGCGTGCTTTCACCTCCAGCGCCTTTTCTTCCTCCGTCGAGGGCTTCCAGTCGAGAAATTTCGGCCTCAGGTTCTGAAAAAAAGCACTGGAGGATTCCTTCGGTCTCCCTGCTTTCGCCGATTTTTTGCGAACCTGTTCCATCAGGTCATTCTGCTCTTTTTCCTGCCCTTCGGCAGCGGCGCGGGATTCGGTACCTGTTCCGCGATGCAGAAGACCCCGCCCTGGTGCTGTTCGGCCACCGGGTCGCCGCC
>JBGPPD010000048.1:0-15994 GCA_041488375.1 Gammaproteobacteria bacterium
ACCCAGCGGGCGTTGATGAGGACTTTATCGGTCATGCAAACAAAAAGCCCCGCCGGCGGCGGGGCTGCGGGCGGGGCCGGGGCTTGCGCCTACCGGCTCATGCCCAGCACCTCGACTTCGGCGCGCCGATTCGGGGCCAGGCAGGCGATCAGCGCCTTGCGGTCCTTTTGCGAGCACATGGCCACGGGCAGCATCGAGCCCATGTAGGCCTTGCCGTAGCCGGTGGTCTCGACCTTCGAGCCGTCGGCGCCCTGCTTCACGAGGTAGGCCTTCACCGCATCGGCTCGCCGCGCGGACAGCTTCTGGTTGTACTGCACCGAGCCGATCCGGTCGGCATAGCCGTTGATGTTGATGAAGCGGACGCTGGAAAACTCGCCGAAGCGCACCACCACCTCGCGGTCCAGCTTGTCCTGCTGCGCCACGTCCAGCGCCGACTTGTTGAACGCGAAATGCGCGTCGGCGAACACGCGCAACGGCGCGGGCTTGGCGGGCGCCGCCATCGGCGCGGCGGCCGGGGCGGGCGCCGGCGCGGCGGCCGGGGCGGCCGGCGCAGGGGCCGGCGCGGGCGTCGGCGCGGGCGTGGTCTCTTCAGTGGTGGCGCAGCCCACCATGGCGGCGAGCGTGGCGGCACAAACAAACCATTGGGCGTTCCTGCGGATTTGCATTGCTTTCCTCCCTGGGGACGACCGCATTTAAGCACAGGGCAGCGCGTCGGTCGAGAGGGTGCCGCATGCTAAAATTTCACGTTCGCAATCGCGCCTGCAACGGCCCGCTTTTCACCCCCCAGAACAAGAGCCGAAATGGAACCGTTCGCCAAGGAAACGCTCCCGGTCAGCCTCGAAGAGGAGATGCGCCGCTCGTACCTCGATTACGCCATGAGCGTGATCGTCGGGCGCGCCCTGCCGGACGTGCGCGACGGGCTCAAACCGGTGCACCGGCGCGTGCTGTTCGCGATGCACGAGCTGTCCAACGACTGGAACCGCGCCTACAAGAAGTCGGCGCGCATCGTCGGCGACGTGATCGGCAAGTACCACCCGCACGGCGACGTCGCGGTGTACGACACCATCGTGCGCATGGCGCAGGACTTCTCGCTGCGCTACATGCTCATCGACGGCCAGGGCAATTTCGGCTCGGTGGACGGCGACAACGCGGCGGCCATGCGCTACACCGAAATCCGCATGGCCAAGATCGGCCACGAGCTGCTGGCCGACATCGACAAGGAAACGGTGGATTTCGGGCCGAACTACGACGGCTCGGAGCAGGAGCCGCTGCTGCTGCCCTCGCGCATCCCCAACCTGCTGATCAACGGCTCCTCCGGCATCGCGGTCGGCATGGCCACCAACGTGCCGCCGCACAACCTGAACGAGGTGGTGGACGCCTGCCTGCACCTGCTGGCCAACCCGCGCTGCGCGATCGAGGAGCTGATCAAGCTGATGCCCGCGCCGGATTTCCCCACGGCCGGCATCATCTACGGCCTGGCGGGGGTCCACGAGGGCTACCGCACCGGGCGCGGGCGCGTGGTGATGCGTTCCCGCACGCACTTCGAGGACATGGAGAAGGGCAACCGCCAGGCGATCATCGTCGACGAGCTGCCCTACCAGGTGAACAAGAAGTCGCTGCTCGAGCGCATCGCCGAGCTGGTCACCGAGAAGAAGCTGGAGGGCGTCTCCGACATCCGCGACGAGTCCGACAAGGACGGCATCCGCGTGGTGATCGAATTGAAGCGCGGTGAGCTGCCGGAGGTGATCCTCAACAACCTGTTCAAGCAGACCCAGCTGCAGGACAGCTTCGGCATGAACATGGTGGCGTTGGTCGACGGCCAGCCGCGCCTGCTCAACCTGCAGCAGATTGTCGAGGCCTTCGTCTCGCACCGCCGAGAGGTGGTGACGCGCCGCACGGTGTTCGACCTGCGCAAGGCGCGCGAGCGCGGCCACATCCTGGAAGGCCTCGCCGTGGCCCTGTCCAACGTGGACGAGGTGATCGCGCTGATCAAGGCCGCGCCGGCGCCCGCCGACGCCAAGCGCGAACTGATGGCGCGCGCCTGGCCTTCGCCGCTGGTGCGCGAGATGCTCGGCCGGTCCGCCGCGGCGCAGTTCCGCCCCGAGGGGCTCGCCCCCGAATTCGGGCTCAAGGACGACGGCTACCACCTGTCCGACGAGCAGGCGCAGGCGATCCTCGAGCTGCGCCTGCAGCGGCTGACCGGCCTCGAGCAGGACAAGATCCGCGCCGAGTACAAGGAAGTGGTCGCGCTGATCGCCGACCTGCTGGACATGCTGGACAAGCCCGCGCGCATCACCGCGATCATCGCCGCCGAGCTGCGCGAGGTGAAGGAGGAGTTCGGCGACCCGCGGCGCACCGAGCTGGTCACGGTGGCCGAGGACATCTCGATCGAGGACCTGATCGCGCCGCAGGACATGGTGGTCACCTTCTCGCACGGCGGCTACGTCAAGTCGCAGCCGCTCGCCGACTACCGCGCGCAGCGCCGCGGGGGGCGCGGCCGGCAGGCGGCGGCCACCAAGGAGGACGATTTCATCGAGCGGCTGTTCGTCGCCCACTCGCATGATTACCTGCTGTGCTTCTCCAACCGCGGGCGTCTGTACTGGCTCAAGGTGTTCGAGGTGCCGCAGGGCAGCAGCTCGAGCCGCGGCAAGCCGGTGGTCAACATGTTCCCGCTCGAAGAGGGCGAGAAGGTCACCGCGGTGGTGCCGGTGAAGGAGTTCGACGAGCAGCATTACGTGTTCATGGCCACGGCGCAGGGCACGGTGAAGAAGACGCCGCTGACCGATTTCTCGCGCCCGCGCCCCAGCGGCATCATCGCCGTGAACCTGGACGAGGGCGATTACCTGGTGGGCGTGGCGCTGACCGACGGCAGCTACGACGTGATGCTGTTTTCCTCCGAGGGCAAGGCGGTGCGCTTCGCCGAGGACGAGGTGCGGCCGATGGGCCGCCAGGCCGCCGGCGTGCGCGGCATGCGCCTGCCGGAGGACGGCAGCGAGCGCGTGGTCGCCATGCTGGTGGCCAAGGACGAAAGCCGCGCTGTGCTCACCGCCACCGAGAACGGCTTCGGCAAGCGCACGCCGATCGCCGAGTACACCAAGCACGGCCGCGGCGGCCAGGGGATGATCGCGATCCAGGCCTCGGAGCGCAACGGCAGCCTGGTCGGCGCGGTGCTGGTGGTCGACAGCGACGAAGTGATGCTGATCTCCACCGGCGGCGTGCTCATCCGCACCAAGGTCGCACAGATCCGCGAGCAGGGCCGCTCGACCCAGGGCGTGACGCTGATCGCGCTGGCCGAGGGCGAGAAGCTGGCCGGCGTCGAGCGCATCGAGGAGCACGCGGAGGACGAGGTCGCGCGCGGCAACGGCGAGGGCGGAGGCAACGGCGGCGACGGCGACCTGCCGCCGGCGCAGGGCGAGAGCCCGTCGCCCACCGTGCATTGATGTCGCGCATCCACAATTTCAGCTCCGGCCCGGCGATGCTGCCGGCCGAGGTGCTGGCGCGCGCCGGCGACGAGATGCTCGACTGGCACGGCAGCGGCATGGGCGTGATGGAAATGAGCCATCGCGGCAAGGAGTTCACCGGCATCGCCGCCGACGCCGAGCGCGACCTGCGCGAGTTGCTCGGCATCCCCGCGCACTACAAGGTGCTGTTCCTGCAGGGCGGCGCCACGCTGCAGTTCGCGCAGGTGCCGATGAACCTGCTGCGCGGCAAGTCCGGCGCCGACTACGTGGTGACCGGCGAATGGTCGAAGAAGGCGCTGAAGGAGGCGCAGGCCTACTGCGAGGTGCACGTTGCCGCCAGCTCGGAGGACCGCGCATTCACCTATGCGCCGCGCGACTGGCAGGTGCGCGCCGGCGCGGCCTACGTGCACTACTGCTCCAACGAGACCATCGGCGGGGTGGAGTTCCACTGGATCCCGGACACCGGCGCGGTGCCTCTGGTGGCGGATGCCTCCTCGCACCTGCTGTCGCGCCCGCTGGACGTGTCCAGGTTCGGGCTGCTCTATGCCGGCGCGCAGAAGAACCTCGGCCCCGCCGGCGTGACGGTGGTGATCGTGCGCGAGGACCTGATGGGCGCCGTGGCCAAGGGCACGCCGAGCGTGATGGACTACAAGCGGCAGGCCGAGTCCGACTCGATGCTCAATACCCCGGCGACCTACCCGATCTACGTCGCCGGGCTGGTGTTCAAGTGGCTCAAGCAGCTGGGCGGCGTCGCTGAGATCGAGCGTCGCAACATCCGCAAGTCGCAGTTGCTCTACGAGGTCATCGACGCGGGGTTCTACCGCAACCCCGTGGCCAAGGAGGACCGCTCGCGCATGAACGTGCCGTTCCGCCTGCCCGAGGAGCGCCTGGACGCGCCGTTCCTCAAGGGCGCGGAGGAGCGCGGCATGGTGCAGCTCAAGGGCCACCGCTCGGTCGGCGGCATGCGCGCCTCGATCTACAACGCCATGCCGCTCGAGGGGGTGCAGCACCTCGCGGCCTACATGAGGGAATTCGCGGCGCGGCATGGCTAAGGCGGGCAGGAAGTTCGAGGTCCTGGTCCTCAACCAGGTCGCGCAGCACGGACTCAAGCGCTTTGCGCCCGAGCGCTACGCGGTGGTCAAGGAAGCCAAGGCGCCGGATGTGGTGCTGGTGCGTTCGCAGGACCTGCACGGCTTGGACCTTGGCGCCCACCTCAAGGCAGTGGGCCGCGCCGGCGCCGGCACCAACAACATCCCGGTGGCCGAGCTTTCCAGGCGGGGCGTGCCGGTGTTCAACGCGCCCGGCGCCAACGCCAACGCCGTCAAGGAGCTGGTGCTGGCGGGCCTGCTGATCGCGGCGCGCAACCTGGCGCCGGCGCTGGATTTCGTGCAGCGCCTGGGGCGCGACGGCGGCGACCTGGACCAGCGCGTCGAGGACGGCAAGAAGGCCTTCGCCGGCATCGAGCTGCCCGGGCACACCCTGGGCGTCATCGGCCTGGGCAAGATCGGCAGCCTGGTGGCCGACGCGGCCATCCGCCTGGGCATGCAGGTCGCCGGCTACGACCCGGAGATCACGGTGGACGCCGCGTGGAGCCTGCCCTCGCAGGTGCGACGCGCCAACTCCATCGACGAGCTGCTCAAGGCCAGCCATTTCGTCACGCTGCACGTTCCGCTGGTGGACAAGACCCGCCACCTGGTCAACGCGAGGAACCTCGAGCTGCTGCGCGCCGGCGCGATCCTGCTCAACTTCTCGCGCGACGGAGTGGTGGAGGACGCGGCGGTGCTGAAGGCCCTGCGCGCCCACCGGCTGCGCGCCTACGTCACCGATTTTCCCTCGGCGGCGCTGCTCGGCCAGCCGGGGGTGGTGGCGCTGCCGCACCTGGGCGCCTCGACGCGCGAGGCGGAGGAGAATTCCGCGGTGATGGTGGTGGACCAGCTGTGCGACTACCTGGAGCACGGCAACGTCAGGAACGCGGTCAATTTTCCCGAGGCGGTGATGACGCGCGAGTCGCCCTACCGGCTGGCCATCGCCAATGCCAACGTGCCCAGCATGCTGGCGCGCATCTCGCAGGCCATGGGCAGCCGGGGCATCAACATCCACAACATGCTGAACAAGTCGCACGGCGACATGGCCTACACCCTGGTGGACGTGGACAGCCCGGTGCCGGCGGCGGCACTCGCCGAGCTGAACGGCATCGACGGCGTGCTCGCGGTCAGATATCTTCCCGTAGAGTGACCCGGGCCATGAGCGACGACATCGACAAGCTGCGCGGCGAGATCGACCGGCTGGACGACGAGCTGCTCGGCCTGCTGCAGGGCCGCGCGCGGCTCGCGCAGTGCATCGGCACGCTGAAGGGGGGCGCGCCCGCTTACCGCCCGGAGCGGGAGTCCGCGATCCTGCGCCGCGTCGCCGCGAAGGCCGGCGAGCCGCTGGGCGCGGAGGCGGCGACGCGCGTGTTCCGCGAGATCATTTCCGCGTGCCGCGGGCTGGAGGAGGACCTGCGCGTCGCCTACCTCGGCCCTGAAGGCACCTTCAGCGAGCAGGCGGTGCGCAAGCACTTCGGCGGGGCGGTGCAGGCGGGGCCCGCCGCCACCATCGACGAGGTGTTTCGCCGCTGCGAAACGGGCGCCGCGCAGTTCGCCGTGGTGCCCGCCGAGAATTCCACCGACGGGGCGATCGGCCGCACGCTCGACCTGCTGGTGTCGACGCCGCTCAGGGTCTGCGGCGAAGTCGAGCTGCGCGTGCAGCAGAACCTCATGGCGCGTGCGGCCGACCTGCGCGCCGTGCGGCGCGTGTATTCGCACGCGCAGTCGCTCGCGCAATGCAACGGCTGGCTCAACCAGAACCTGCCGGCGGCGGAGCGCGTCCCGGTCGCCTCGAACGCCGAGGCCGCGCGGCGCGCGGCCGAGGAGACGGACGCCGCGGCGATCGCCGGTGAGGCTGCCGCTGCGCGCTACGGCCTCGAGCTGCTCGCGCGCTCGATCGAGGACGATCCGAACAACACCACCCGCTTCCTGGTGCTGGGGCCGCTGGAGCCGGGGCCCACCGGGCGCGACCGAACCTCGCTCGTGATGTCCGCCGAGAACAAGCCGGGCGCGGTGCACGCGCTGCTCAGCCCGCTGGCGCAGAACCGCGTCAGCATGACGCGCATCGAGTCGCGTCCCTCGCGCGCCATGCGCAGCGTGCTGTGGGAGTACCTGTTCTTCATCGATGTCGAAGGGCACCAGCAGGATGAGCGCGTCGCCGCGGCGCTCGCCGAACTGCGCCGGCAGGCGCCGTTCCTCAAGGTGCTCGGTTCCTATCCCGTAGCAGTCGCCTGAGGGGCGCCCACCGCCATGAACATGGATCCCTGCGAAATCTCCCCTTCCTACGTGCGCTCGATCGCGCCCTACCAGCCGGGCAAGCCGATTTCGGAGCTGGCGCGTGAACTGGGATTGCAAGAGGGGACGATCGTCAAGCTGGCGTCGAACGAGAACCCGCGCGGCATCGGGCCGCGCACGCGCGCGGCGATCGAGCGCGCGCTGGGCGACATCGCGCGCTACCCGGACGGCAACGGTTTCGAGCTGAAGGACGCGCTGTCGCGGCGCTACGGCGTGGACGCGGCGCAGATCGTGCTCGGCAACGGCTCCAACGACGTGCTGGAACTCGTGTCGCTCGCCTTCCTCGGGCCGGGGCGCGCGGCGGTGTACTCGCAGCACGCCTTCGCGGTGTATCCGCTGGCCACGCAGGCGCGCGGCGCGCGCGCCATCGCGCTGCCCGCCAGGAACTACGGCCACGACCTGGACGCCATGGCGCGCGCGGTGGACGAGGAGACCTGCGTGGTGTGGGTCGCCAATCCGAACAACCCGACCGGCACGCTCGCGGCGCCGGGGGCGCTGGAGGCGTTCGTGCGGCGCATCCCCGAGCGCGTGATCGTGGTGATCGACGAGGCCTACAACGAATACATGCCGGCCGACCAGCGCGCGGACACCGTGAAATGGCTCAAGCGTCACCCGAACCTTGTCCTCACCCGCACCTTTTCCAAGGCCTACGGCCTGGCGGGCCTGCGCGTGGGCTACGCGCTCGCGCACCCGTCGGTCGCCGACGTGATGAACCGCGTGCGCCAGCCGTTCAATGTCAACAGCGTGGCACTCGCCGCGGCGACGGCGGCGCTGGAGGACATGGAGTTCGTCGCGAAGAGCTTCGCCGAGAACCTGCAGGGCCTGCGCCAGCTGCGCGAAGGCGCGCAGCAGCTCGGCCTGGAGTTCATCCCGTCCTACGGCAACTTCCTCACCATCCGCGTGGGCAAGGCGCAGGAGGTCTACAAGCGCCTGCTCAGGCGCGGCGTCATCGTGCGCCCGGTCGGCGGCGGCTACCAGCTGCCCGAGCACCTGCGCGTCACCGTCGGCACCGCGGCGGAGAACGACAAATTCCTCGGCGCGCTGGCGGCGAGCCTGAAGGAATGATGCGCTTCGAACGCGTCGCCGTGATCGGCGTCGGGCTGATCGGCGGCTCGTTCGCGCTGGCGCTGAAGAAGGCGCGGCTGTGCGGGCACGTGGTCGGGATTGGGCGCAGTGCCGCCAATCTGCAGGTGGCGAAGGAGAGGGGCATCGTCGACTCCGTCGCTGTGCAGGCAGGCGACGCCGACCTGGTGCTGGTCGCCACGCCCGTCGCGCAATATCCGCAAGTGCTGGCGTCGATCGCGCCGCAGCTCAAGCCCTCGGCCATCGTCATGGACGCCGGCAGCACCAAGCGCGACGTGGTGGCGGCGGCGCGCGCCGTGCTCGGCGCGAAGATCTCCCAGTTCGTGCCGGCGCACCCCATCGCGGGCGCGGAGAAGAGCGGCGCCGCCGCGGCCAGCGCGGACCTGTTCCGCGGCAAGCGCGTGGTGCTCGCGCCGTTGCCGGAGAACCCTGCGGCAAGCCTGGCGGCGGCCGAAGCGGCGTGGACCGCCTGCGGCGCGCGCGTCACCCGCATGAGCGCCGAGGAGCACGACGCGGTGTTCGCGGCGGTGAGCCACCTGCCGCACCTGCTCGCCTACGCGCTGGTGCACGAGTTCGCGGGCCGCGGCAACTCGGCGCAGCTCTTCGGCTATGCCGCGGGCGGCTTCCGCGATTTCACGCGCATCGCCTCCAGCCACCCGGAGATGTGGCGTGACATCTGCGTCGCCAACCGCGAGCCCCTGCTCGCCGAGCTCGACCGCTATGCCGCCAAGCTGCGCGCTCTGCGGCCGTTGCTCGAGGGCGGCGACGGCGCGGCGCTGGAGAAGCTGTTCGCGGAGGCGCGCGCCGCGCGCGAGCGCTGGCTAAGCGGCGAGGTCGAATGAGCTCGCTCGAGCTCGGGCCGCTGCACCGTGCCGCGGGCACCGTGCGGCTGCCCGGGTCGAAGAGCATCTCCAACCGAGTGCTGCTGCTCGCCGCGCTGGCGCGAGGCGCGACCGAGGTGCGCGGCCTGCTCGATGCGGACGACACTCGCGTGATGCGCGAGGCCCTGGGCAAGCTCGGGTCGCCGATCCGCGCGAAGCAGGCCGATCTGTTCCTCGGCAATGCCGGCACCGCGTTCCGGCCGTTGACCGCGGTGCTTGCGCTCTCGGGCGGGGAGTACCGCCTCTCCGGCGTGCCGCGCATGCACGAGCGCCCGATCGGCGACCTGGTGGATGCGCTGCGCGCCTTGGGCGCGCGCATCGACTACCTGGGGCGGGAAGGCTTCCCTCCGCTGGCGATTCATCCCGGCGAAGTCGCGGCCGGGCAAACCGTGCGCGTGCGCGGCGATGTCTCTTCGCAGTACCTGAGCGCGCTGCTGATGGCGCTGCCGCTGGCCGGCGGCGGCACGATCGCGGTCGAAGGCGAGCTGATCTCCAAGCCCTACGTGGAGATCACCCTCAACCTGATGCGGCGCTTCGGCGTGGAAGTGGCACGTACCGGCTGGAGCCGCTTCAGGGTGCCGGGGAATCCCTATGTTTCGCCCGGCACCGTATTCGTCGAGGGCGACGCCTCCACGGCGTCGTACTTTCTCGCGGCGGGCGCCATCGGCGGCGGCCCGGTGCGGGTCGAGGGCGTCGGCCGCGCCAGCATCCAGGGCGACGTGCGCTTCGTCGAGGTGCTGGAGAAAATGGGCGCCCGGGTGGCGATGGGCGACGACTGGATCGAGGCCAGCGGCCGCGCGCCGCTGCGCGCCTTCGATCTCGACCTCAACCACATTCCCGATGCGGCGATGACCGCGGCGGCGATGGCGCTGTTCGCCGACGGATCCTGCACCGTGCGCAATATCGCGAGCTGGCGCGTGAAGGAGACCGACCGCATCGCCGCGATGGCGAAGGAACTCGGCAAGCTCGGCGCGCTCGTCGAGGCCGGCGCGGATTACCTCAAGGTGACGCCGCGCAAGCTCAATGCCGGCGTCGCGGTGGACACCTATGACGACCACCGCATGGCGATGAGCCTCTCGCTCGCCGCGTTCGGGGGCGTCGCTGTGCGCATCAATGACCCGGATTGCGTTGCCAAGACCTTCCCCGACTACTTCAGGGTGTTCGCCGGCATCGCGCAATGAGCGTCCCGGTCATCGCCATCGACGGGCCATCGGCCTCGGGCAAGGGCGCGGTAGCGTTGCGGGTGTCGCAGGCGCTGGGCTTCCATTACCTGGAGAGCGGCGCGCTCTACCGCCTGGTGGCCCTGGCAGGGCCGCAGACCCCGGAGCGCACCGCCGCGAGCATGGAGATCGGGTTCCGGGACGGCAGGATTTTCCTTTCGGGACAAGATGTTACGGACTCCTTGCGCGACGAGGCCGTGGCCACCCGCGCATCCGATGTCGCGCAGCGGCCGGGCGTCCGGAGCGCACTCCTGCAGCGCCAGCGGACGTTCCGCAGGGCACCCGGCCTGGTGGCCGAGGGCCGCGACATGGGCACCGTGGTGTTCCCGGACGCTGCACTGAAAGTGTTCCTCACGGCAAGCGCCGCGGTGCGTGCCCAACGCAGGTATAAGCAGTTGATAGACAAAGGAATCGATGCTAATCTGCACGCCCTTTCCCGCGACCTGGAGCAGCGCGACGCGCGCGATGCGGCCCGGGCAGTGGCGCCACTGGCGCCGGCCCCTGACGCGCTGCAACTGGACACCTCGGAACGGTCGCTCGATGAAGTCGTCGGCGTAATCCTCGGCTGGTGCCGGGAAAGAAATCTGGGTGGGCAGCCCGCTTGAGGCGGGCGCCCTTTTCGCAACTTGACCCGCGGTAGCCTGCAAGGGCGCGCGGCTGAAAGAGGTTTTTTCCCTTACATGGCAAGCATTTCCCCCGCAGTCTCGAAGTCCGTTTCCACTCCCCCCGCCGAGTCGTTCGCCGCGCTGTTCGAGGAAAGCCTCACGCGCAAGGAGATGCGCATCGGCGAAGTGATCACCGCCGAGGTGGTCAGCGTCGACCCCAACTACGTGGTCGTGAATGCCGGGCTGAAGTCCGAATCGATCATCCCGGCCGAAGAATTCAAGAACGACGCCGGCGAGGTCGAGGTCAAGCCCGGCGATTTCGTTTCCGTGTCGATCGAGGCGCTGGAGGACGGCTACGGCGCCACGCGGCTGTCGCGCGACAAGGCCAAGCGCATGGCCGCCTGGATCGAGCTGGAGCAGTCGCTCGAGAAGGGCGAGAAGATCGAGGGCGTCATCACCGGCAAGGTGAAAGGCGGCCTGACCGTGATGACCAAGGGCATCCGCGCCTTCCTGCCGGGATCGCTCGTCGACCTGCGTCCGGTGAAGGACACCACGCCGTACGAAGGCAAGACCATGGAGTTCAAGGTCATCAAGCTCGACCGCAAGCGGAACAACGTGGTGGTGTCGCGCCGCGCCGTGCTCGAAGCGAGCGCGGGCGCCGAGCGCGAGGCGCTGCTCTCCAGCCTGCAGGAAGGCGCGGTGGTGAAGGGCATCGTCAAGAACATCACCGACTATGGCGCGTTCGTCGACCTGGGCGGCATCGACGGCCTGTTGCACATCACCGACCTGGCCTGGCGCCGGGTGAAGCATCCCTCCGAGGTGCTCAACGTCGGCGACGAGGTCACCGCCAAGGTGCTCAAGTTCGACGCCGAGAAGAACCGCGTGTCCCTCGGCCTGAAGCAGCTGGGCGAGGATCCCTGGGTCGGCATCTCGCGCCGCTACCCGCAGGGCACGCGCCTGTTCGGCAAGGTCACCAACCTCACCGATTACGGCGCGTTCGTCGAAGTCGAGGCCGGCATCGAGGGCCTGGTGCACGTCTCGGAGATGGACTGGACCAACAAGAACGTGCATCCGTCCAAGGTGGTGCAGGTGGGCGACGAGGTCGAGGTGATGATCCTCGAGATCGACGAGGAGCGCCGCCGCATCTCGCTCGGCATGAAGCAGTGCATGCCGAACCCCTGGGAGGATTTCGCGCGCGAGTACAAGAAGGGCGACCGCGTGAAGGGCCAGATCAAGTCGATCACCGATTTCGGCGTGTTCGTCGGCCTGCCCGGCGGCATCGACGGCCTGGTGCACCTCTCCGACCTGTCCTGGTCGCTGGCCGGCGAAGAGGCGGTGAAGAACTTCAAGAAGAGCGAAGAGGTCGAGGCGGTGGTGCTGTCGATCGACGTCGAGCGCGAGCGCATCTCCCTCGGCGTCAAGCAGCTCGAAGGCGACCCGTTCACCAACTTCATCGCCAGCCACGACAAGAACAGCCTGGTGCAGGGGACGGTGAAGTCGGTGGACGCCAAGGGCGCGGTGGTGCTGCTGACCCCCGAGATCGAGGGCTACCTGCGGGCCGCCGAGTTCTCGCGCGACCGCATCGAGGACCTGCGCACGCTGCTCAAGGAAGGCGACTCGGTCAATGCCATGATCATCAACGTGGACCGCAAAAACCGCTCGATCAACCTGTCGGTGAAGGCCAAGGACGTGGCGGAGGAGACCGACGCCATGAAGCAGCTGCGCAGCGAGAACGCGGCCAGCGCCGCGGGCTCGACCAACCTGGGCGCGCTGCTGCGGGCGAAGCTCGACAAGAGCAACACCAACCCGCAGCAGTAACCGGACCGGACCGAGAACGCGGGAGAGAGCGGTCGCCATGACCAAGTCCGAACTGATCGCCCGGCTGGCGCAGCGCTATCCGCAGCTGGTGGCCAAGGACGCCGAGTACGCGGTGAAAATGATCCTCGACGCGATGACGCAGAGCCTGCTCAGCGGCCATCGCATCGAGATCCGCGGCTTCGGCAGCTTCGGCCTGAACTACCGGCCGCCGCGCGTCGGCCGCAATCCGAAGTCCGGCGAGAAGGTGCACGTGCCGGAGAAGTACGTGCCGCACTTCAAGGCCGGCAAGGAGCTGCGCGAGCGGGTGGACTCGGAGCTCGAGGCGGCCGCGAAGGCGCAGGCGTCGCGGTAAGGCCGGGGCGGGGCCCCGGACGGCGCCATGCGCATCGTCACCCGGACGGCCTGGCTGCTGCTGTTCATCCTGCTGCTGGCGTTCGCCGCCCGGAACACCGAGCCGGTCGCCCTGCGTTTCTACTTCGACCTCGCCTGGCAGGCGCCTCTGGTGCTGCTGTTGTTCGGGTTCTTCGCGGCCGGCGCCCTGCTCGGCCTGATCGCGGCGCTGGGCACGCTGCTGCGCCAGCGGCGCGAGCTCCTGCGCCTGCGGCGCGAGGCGCGCGTGCGCGCGCCGGCGGCAGGGTCGACGGCGACCCCGCCGATGCCGCCCTCGGCGGCGGAGGGCTGATGGATTTCGAGTACTGGTGGCTGCTCGCCTTCCCGCTGTTCTTCGGCCTGGGCTGGCTGGCGGCGCGCATCGACATCCGCCACCTGGTCTACCAGTCGCGCGCCCTGCCGCGTTCCTACTTCAAGGGCCTGAATTTTCTGCTCAACGAGCAGCCCGACAAGGCGATCGAGTCGTTCATCGAGGTGGTCAAGGTGGACCCGGCGACCGTCGAGCTGCACTTCGCGCTCGGCAGCCTGTTCCGGCGGCGGGGCGAATACGACCGCGCGATCCGCATGCACCAGAACCTGATCGAGCGGCCGGACTTGGGCGACGAGCAGAAGACCGTGGCGCTTTACGAACTGGCGCAGGACTATCTCAAGGCCGGCATCCTCGACCGCGCCGAGGAGCTGTTTGCCAGGCTGGAAGACGGCGCGCATGCGCGCGAGGCGCGCCGCCACCTGCTGGAGATCTTCCAGCAGGAAAAGGAGTGGCAGAAGGCGATCGACATGGCGCGCCGGCTGGAGGCTGAATCGGGCGAATCGCGCGCCAGGGAGATCTCGCAGTTCCGCTGCGAGCTGGCGGCCGCCGAGGCGACGCATTCGCACCCGGAGGCGGCGCGCACGCTGCTCGAGGCGGCGCTCGAGGCGAACCGCAAGTCGGTGCGCGCGAGCATGCAGCTCGGCGACCTGGCGCGCGCGGCGGGCAGGCTCGAGCCGGCGATCGAGCACTGGAAGCGCGTCGAGACGCAGAACCCCGCCTACCTCGCGCTGGTGGCGCAACGGCTGCTCGACGCGCATCGCGAGGCGGGGCGGCTCGAGGAAGGACTCACCCTGCTGGCCGGCTACCTGGAACGCTTTCCCTCGCTCGACCTGCTCGATACCGTGTTCCAGTATACGCTGGAGGCGAAGGGCGCCGACGCGGCCTACAAGCTGGTGCGCGACGAGCTGCGGCGCAACCCGACCCTGCTCGGCCTGGACCGGCTGCTCGAGGCGCAGATCGTCGCCGACACCCACCCCGAGCGGCGGCGCGATCTCGAGCTGATCAGGAACCTCGTGCACAGCCATACGCGCAGGCTGGCGCGCTACCGCTGCGAGAACTGCGGCTTCAAGGCGCGCCAGTTCTACTGGCATTGCCCGGCCTGCGGCGGCTGGGAGAGCTATCCGCCGCGGCGTACCGAGGAATTCGACCTGGCGCCATGAACGTCACTGTCATCGGCACCGGCTACGTCGGCCTGGTCGCGGGCGCCTGCTTCGCGGACGCGGGCAACCAGGTGCTGTGCCTCGACCTGGACGCGGCCAAGGTGGCGCAGCTCAACGCGGGCGGCATCCCGATCTACGAGCCCGGCCTCGAGGCGGTGGTGCGGCGCAACCGCGAGGCGGGCCGGCTGGCGTTCACCACCGACGCGGCGGCGAGCGTGGCGCACGGCGAGCTGCAGCTGATCGCGGTGGGCACGCCGCCCGACGAGGACGGCTCGGCCGATCTGCAGCACGTGCTCGCCGCGGCGCGCGCCGTCGGGCGCCACATGCACGGCTATCGAGTGATCGTGAACAAGTCGACCGTTCCGGTGGGCACGGCGGACAAGGTGCGCGCGGCGATTGCCGAGGAACTGGCGCAACGCGGCGCGCAGCACCCCTTCAGCGTGGTGTCGAACCCGGAATTCCTGAAGGAGGGCGCCGCGGTCGACGATTTCATGCGCCCGGACCGCATCGTCATCGGCGCCGACGACGCGCGCGCGAGCGAACTGCTGCGCAGCCTGTACGCGCCGTTCCAGCGCAACCATGAGCGCATCCTGCTGATGAGCGTGCGCTCGGCCGAGCTCACCAAGTACGCGGCGAACGCAATGCTCGCCACGCGCATCTCTTTCATGAACGAGCTGGCCAATCTGGCCGAGCGCCTCGGCGCGGACATCGAAGAGGTGCGCAAGGGCATCGGCTCGGACCCGCGCATCGGCTTCGACTTTCTCTACGCAGGGGCGGGCTTCGGCGGCTCGTGCTTCCCCAAGGACGTCAAGGCGCTGCTGCGCACTGGCGACGAGGCGGGACAGCCGCTCGCGCTGCTCGCGGCGGTCGAGCAGGTCAACGAGGCGCAGAAGCACGTGCTCGGCGCGAAGATCAAGGCGCGCTTCGGCGCGGGCCTTGCGGGCAAGCGCATCGCGCTTTGGGGCCTTGCTTTCAAGGCCAATACCGACGACATGCGCGAGGCGTCGAGCCGCGCGCTGATCGCCGACCTGCTCGCGGCGGGCGCCACGGTGTCGGCCTACGACCCTGTGGCGGGGCCCGAGGCGAGGAAGTTGTACGCGCAGAGCGCCGGCGTGCGCATCGCCGATTCGGCGCTGGCGGCGGTGGAGGGCTGCGACGCGCTGGCCATCGTCACCGAATGGCGCGAATTCAGGAGCCCTGATTTCGCCGCCTTGCGGGCGAAGCTGGCGACGCCGGTGATCTTCGACGGGCGCAACCTGTACGATCCCGCCATGGTCAAGGCGCAGGGCTTCGAGTATTTTCCGATCGGGCGCAGGACGTGAAAATCCCGGACACGGCGAAGGCGCGCGTGCTGGTGGTGGGCGACGTGATGCTCGACCGCTACTGGTATGGCGACGCCTCGCGCATTTCGCCCGAAGCGCCGGTGCCCGTGGTGCTGTGGCAGCGCGAAGAAGAGCGCCCGGGGGGCGCGGCCAACGTGGCGCGCAATTGCGCGGCGCTCGGCGCGCGCACGCAGCTGCTCTCGGTGGTCGGCCGCGACGAGGCCGGCGACCGGCTGGTGAAGCTGCTGAAGCGGGAGGGCGTGACGGCGAGCCTGCACCGCGACGCCTCGATCCGCACCACGCAGAAGCTGCGCGTGGTGCACCGCAAGCACCAGCTGCTGCGCATCGACATGGAGACGCCGCC
>JBGPPD010000049.1:0-15981 GCA_041488375.1 Gammaproteobacteria bacterium
AGGCGCCAGCGCACCAGGTACTGGATCGGCGGCTCGCCGACCAGCGCTGCGAAACGCTCGGCCAGCGCGGAGCGGGAAAGCGCCACCGCGCGCGCCAGCTCATCCACCGTCCACGCCCTGCCCGGCTCCCCATGCAGCAAGGCCAGTGCGCGCCCGACCTGCGCGTCGCGCACCCCCGCCAGCCAGCCCTTGCCCTCCGGCGGCAGGGTCTCGGCGTAGCGGCGCATCGCCTCCACGAACATGAGCTCGGAGAGCTTGGCGAGCATCGATGCGGCGCCCGGCCGCGAAGCCGAGGATTCGCGCACGCCCACCTGCAGCAGTTCGCGCATCAGCGCCGCCGCAGGCCCGTCGCCGATCGGGATGCGCAGCATGCGCGGCAGGGCGTCGTACAGCGGGCGGCACAGGCTGCGGCTGCAGGCGAGGTAGCCGCACACGAAGCGCGTGCTCGCGCCCCCACCGCCATGGCGCAGCTGGACTAAGTCGGCGTCGGCCGCGGCATCCGCACCGAGGAGGTGGTCCGCCTCCAGGGGCGCGAGCTGCAGGTCGCTGCCCAGCAGGTGCTTCTCTTCCTGCGGAAACAGGATCAGGTCCCCGGCGGCCACCTCGAGCACCTCCCCGCCTTCGGCGAGCCGTGCCTTGCAGCGGCCTTCGGTCAGGAAATGGAAAAACAAGACATGCTCGGCCCCGGCCAGCCGCTGCTTGACGCTAGTGCCGCATTCTCCCCGGATGCACCAGGGCGCGGTGAACTCCGCGTTGAGGTAGACGGCGCCTTCCAGGCGCACCGACTTGAGCACTTCCGACAAGGCATCCATGGGGTTTCGGGCAAGAAGCGCGGGGTTCCGGCCAAGACGCAAGGCCGGCCGGCAGGGAGACTAGCACCCCTCACGGCGCCCGACAATTTGCGCCACACCGGAAAGGATCGACATGCACCAAGGCAGCTGTTTTTGCGGCAAGGTTCAGTTCACGGTCAGCGGGGAGCCCGCCGGCATGGGCTATTGCCATTGCGATTCGTGCCGCAAGTGGTCGGCGGCGCCGGTCAACGCCTTCACCTTGTGGAAACCCGAAGCGGTGAAGGTCACGCGCGGTGCGGACCAGATCGGCACCTACAACAAGACGCCGCGCAGCGACCGCAAGTGGTGCAAGGCCTGCGGCGGACACCTGTTCACCGAACACCCCGGCCTGGGGCTGATCGACGTCTATGCCGCGTCCATTCCGGACTTTCCGTACCAGGCCGGCGTGCATGTCAACTACCAGGAGACGAAGCTGCGCCTCAAGGACGGGTTGCCGAAGCTCAAAGACATGCCGAAGGAAATGGGCGGCTCGGGCCTCGCCGTGGCGGAGTGACGGTCGGCGGTAGAATGGCCTCCTTGCCAAAGGAGGCCCGCATGACTCTCATCCGCACCGCCGCGCTCGCCGCCGCCGTCGCCTTCGCCGGCGCCGCGCACGCGCAGAAGTTCTCCCTCTCCAGCCCGGACATCAAGCCCGGCGGCAAGATCGCCGAGGAGCAGGTGTTCAACGGCTTCGGCTGCGCCGGCAAGAATGTCTCGCCCGCGCTCAAGTGGTCCGGCGCGCCCAAGGGCGCGAAGAGCTTCGCGCTCCTCGTGCACGACCCAGACGCCCCCACCGGCGGCGCGGGTTGGTGGCACTGGGTGGTCCTCAACATCCCCGCCGACGCCAAGGAGTTGAAGAAGGGCGCCGGCGCCGCCACCGGGGGCGACCTGCCCGCGGGCGCGGTGCAGATCGCGACCGACTTCGGCGCGCCCGGCTGGGGCGGGCCCTGCCCGCCGGCGGGCGACAAGCCGCACCGTTACCACTTCACCCTGCACGCCCTGAAGCTCGAGAAGCTCGAGTTGCCCGCGGGCGCGCGCGCCTCGCTCGCCGGCTTCATGGTGAACGCCAACTCGATCGGCAAGGCGACGCTCACCGGCAAGTACGGGCGCCAGAAGTAGCCCTTGGTCGACGCGGACTCGAACGCCGTTTTCGTCGGCGGGCTGGTGAGCGCGCTGGGCCTGTTCGCCTGGGCGCAGCTGCCGGCGCTGTGCGGCTTCATGTTCTCCTCCACCCGCGCGGGCGCCGGCAACTACCGCTACTCGATGGCGCTGGGCGCGATGTTCGCCGCGATCGGACTCGCCTCGGGCATGCGCACCGCGCTCGCGCGGCCGCGGGCGGTGCTGCTGTACCTGGGAATGCTCGTCAACCTCGCCTTCCTGGCGGGCATTGCCATCGCGCCTGCCTGGTACGGCGAATCCTGCCGCTGGCTGTACCTGGAAATGCTGTAAGTCATGGGCGCTTACGTCGAGAGCAACCTCGTCAAGGACGAGCGCGTCGTCCACGAGACGCGGCTGCATTGGATCGCGTTCTTCACCTGGCGCGGCCTGTTCACGTTGTTCCTCGCGCCGCTCATCGCCACCCTCACCAGCGAGTTCGCCATCACCGACAAGCGCATCATCATCAAGGTCGGCTTCCTCTCCAGGCGCACGCTGGAGCTGAACCTCTCGAAGGTCGAATCCGTGAACGTCGACCAGAGCATCCTGGGAAGGATCCTCGGCTACGGCAGCATCGTCGTCATCGGCACCGGCGGCACGAAGGAACATTTCGCCGACATCCGCAATCCCCTGGAATTCCGCAAGCAGTTCCAGCAGATCTCCACCTGACGCAGAACTCAGCGGTAGAACAGGTGCCGCCCGATGCGGGCCACCAGCTTCCTCTCCTTCGCCCATTCCGGCCGGATGTGCGCGGCGTGGAAGTACAGCGCCCCCTGCAGCGTGGAGGGCGCGCGCCGGTAGTACACCGCCTCGGCCACTTCCTGCGCGCGCTCCCAGGCTTCGCCCTCCGGCGCCGGCAGCGCATCGAACTCGGTCCAGGAGAACGCGCCGACGTAGCGCCCGCGCACCGCATCCCAGTTCTTCTGGTACACCACGCCGCAGAGCGAATCCGGATACTGGCGCGAGGCCTTGCGGTTCATGGTGACTTGCGCCACCGCGACCATCCCCGCCGGCGGCTCGCCGCGCGCCTCGAAATACACGTTCTTCGCCAGGCACTCGAGGTTGCGCCGCTCGGCCGCCCGCGCCGCCTCGAGCCGCGCGTCCTGGTTCGCGAAATGCGCCTGCAGCGCGACGCCGAAACCGGCGACGACCAGTCCGACCACCAGCAGCGCGACCCAGGCCGACTTGTCCGCCGTGTGCCAGCGGCGCAGCGCGCCGCGCCGCCAGTTCGCCACCGCCCAGGTCATGCGCGAGGAAAGCATGGCGGCCCGCTACTTGATGCGGTAGATCTCCTCGTCGAAGTTGCCCAGCCACACGTTGAGGTCCGCCCGCTTGCGGTTGACCTGCGAGGTCAGCACCGCGCGCTGGTCGCCGCTCTCCCAGCGCAGCTTGACGACCTCGCGCGCCTCGCCGCCGCGCCGCTCGATCTTCTCGCGCGCCTCCGACAGCGGCTTGCCGTAGCGCGCCTTGAGGAAGCCGATGACGCGCTCCAGGTCGCGCTCGTCGAAGCGCAGGTCGAAGGCCCGCAGCTTGTCGGCCTTGAGGTACAGCGTGATGCGCGCCGCCACGCCGCCGAACACGATCCTGGCGTCGTCGCAGCGCCGCTCGGCGGCGTCGGACTTCCATTCCAGCGCCCGGCAGTGCGCGCTCGGGAACGCCTTGTGCACCTCGGCTTCCGCCGCGCCGAGCGCGACGCCATTGGCGTCGTAGCCCCAGGCGGGCAAGGCGACGAGCAGCAGGATCAGCGCAGTTTTTTCCATCGGAAGCAATCCGTCGTGTGGTCGTTCACCATCCCGACCGCCTGCATGAAAGCATACAGGATGGTCGTGCCGACGAACTTGAAACCCCGCTTCTTCAAATCTTTTGACAAGGCATCCGAGACTTCCGTTCGCGCCGGCACGTCGCGAATGCCGCGTCGCCGGTTCACGACGGGCCCGCCGCCTACAAAGCCCCACGCGTAGCGTGCGAAGCTGCCGAACTCCTGCTGCAACGCGAGAAAGCATTTCGCGTTGACCACCGACGCCTCGATCTTGAGGCGGTTCCTCACGATGCCGGCGTCGGCGAGCAGCGCGCGCTTTTTCCTCGCGTCGAAGCGCGCGACCTTTTTCGGGTCGAAGCCGAGGTAGGCCTTGCGATAGGCGGCGCGCTTTTTCAGGATCGTGTCCCACGACAGTCCCGCCTGCGCACCCTCCAGGATCAGCAATTCGAACAGCTTGCGGTCGTTCCTCACCGGCACGCCCCACTCGCGGTCGTGATAGGCGATGGCGAGCGGATTCCTCGCCCAGGCGCAGCGCTTCATGCCTGCACCTCGTGGCTCGCGGGCCGCGCGCGCAGCTTGAGGTCCGTCTGCTCCGCGCGCTCGCGCGCGGCGTTGCGGTAAGCCTGGTCGCGCCCCGAGAGGTATTGCGGCGGCCAGTACTGGCCCGGGTCCTGGTACCAGGCGGAGGCCTGCAGCGTGAAATAGGGATTGGCGAGGTGCGGGCGCGCGAGCGCCACCAGGTCCGCCTTGCCCGCGGCAATGAGCGTGTTCACCTGGTCGGGCGTGGTCACCGCCCCCACCGTCATGGTGGCGATGCCCACTTCGTTCCTCACCCAGTCCGCGTAGGGCGCCTGGTACATGCGCCCGTACACCGGTTTTTGCTGCGGCACCGTCTGGCCGGTGGAGCAGTCGATCAGGTCGCAGCCCGCGTCTTTCAGCATCTTGGTCAGCCCCACCAGGTCCTCGCCGGACAGGCCGCCCGGCGCCCAGTCGGTGGCCGAGATGCGCACCGACATGGGCTTCGCCTCCGGCCAGGCCGCCCGGCAGGCGCGGAACACTTCGAGCGGATAGCGCATGCGGTTCTCGATGGAGCCGCCATAGGCGTCGGCGCGCCGGTTGGTGAGCGGCGAGATGAAGCTCGCCAGGAGGTAGCCGTGCGCCATGTGCAGTTCCAGCATGTCGAAGCCGGCCTCTCCGGCCAGCACCGTCGAGCGCACGAATTGGCCTGATACCAGGTCCATGTCGGCGCGCGTCATCTCGCGCGGCAGCTGCGATTCGCCCTCGTAGTAGGGCAGCGGCGACGCCGACACGAGCGGCCAGTTGCCCGCGTCGAGCGGGTGGTCCATGCGCTCCCAGCCGAGCTGGGTCGAGCCCTTGCGCCCGGAATGGCCGAGCTGCAGGCAGAGTTTCGCGCAGGAATTGGCGTGGCAGAAGTCCACGATGCGCTTGAAGGCGTCGCGCTGCGCCTCGTTCCACAAGCCGGTGCATCCCGGCGAGATGCGCCCCTCGGACGAGGGGCAGGTCATCTCGACGTAGACCAGGCCCGCCCCGCCGATGGCGCGGCTGGCGAGGTGCACGAAGTGCCAGTCGGTGGGCACGCCCTCCACCGCCGAGTACTGGTCCATCGGCGACACCACCACGCGGTTCGCGAGCCGCATGCCGCGCAGGCGGAACGGCGTGAACATCGGCACCGGCGGGTGCTTCTCGTCGACGTCGTAGCCCTGCGCGCGCGCCTCGAGCGCGAACCAGCGCTGGGTGTCGCGCACGAAGGCGGGATCGCGCAGCTCCAGGTTCTCCCAGGTGATCTGCTTGGAGCGCGACATCACGCCGAAGGCGAACTGTTCCGGCGCCATGTCCCAGTAGCGCTTCATGTGCTCGAACCAGGCGAGCGACACGTTGGCCGCGTGCTGCGTCTTCTCCACCTCCTCGCGCCGCGACGTGTCGTAAGTGGCTAGTGCCCGCGGCACTTCGCCCTCCGCCTTCAGCGCCTCGTACAGGGCGATCGCGTCCTCCATCGCCAGCTTGGTGCCCGAGCCGATGGAATAATGCGCGGTGGCTTTGGCGTCCCCGACCAGCACCGCGTTGCCTTTGACCCAGGTCTGGTTGACGATGGTCGGGAAATTGCGCCAGATCGAGCGGTTGGCGATCAGCGGGTGGCCCTCCAGCTCCTCGGCGAACACGCGCTCGAGCACCGGCAGCATCTCGGCCTCGCTCATCTTGTCGAAGCCGAAATTCCTCCAGGTCCGCTCGTCGGTCTCGATCACCCAGGTCGAGCGGCCTTCCTCGTACTGGTAGCAGTGCGCGAGGATGATGCCCTCGGGCGTCTCGCGGAAGAAATACTTGAAGGCGTCCAGCGGCCGGGTCGAGCCGAGCCAGGTGAACTTGTTCGGCCGCAGGTCGACGCTGGGCCGGAAGTGCTCCCGGTGCTGCTCGCGGATCTTCGAGTTGATGCCGTCGGCGACCACCACCAGGTCCGAGTCGGCAAACTGCGCCAGGCTCTCCACCTCGGTCTGGAAGCGGATCTGCACGCCGAGCTCGCGGCAGCGGTCCTGCAGGATGGCGAGCAGCGCGTTCCTCGAGCAGCCGCAGAAGCCGTTGCCCTCGGAGCGCAGCGTGCGTCCCTTGACCACCACGTCCACGCCGCCCCAGTAGGCGAAGCGGCGCCGGATGCGCTCGTAGCTGACCAGGTCGCAGGCCTTGAAGGTGTCCAGCGTCTGGTCGGAGAACACCACCCCGAAGCCGAACGTGTCGTCCGGGCGGTTCCTCTCGTACGCCGTCACGTCCCAGCGCGGCCAGGCCTTCTTCGCCAGCAGCGCGAAGTACAGCCCGCCGGGCCCGCCGCCCACGATGGAAATCTTCATGGCCGCCCCGCGTCGGGGATCACCGCGATGGCCTCGATCTCCAGCCGCGCCGCCTCCTCCACCAGGCCGCTCACCTGCAGCACCGCCATCGCCGGGTAGTGCTTGCCGAGCAGCTCGCGGTAGGCGGCGCCGACATCCTTGATGGCGGCGAGGTATTCCCGCTTGTCCAGCACGTACCAGGTCAGGCGCACCAGGTGCTCGGGCCTGCCGCCCGCCTCGGCCAGCACCTCGAGGATGTTCTGCAGCGCCTGGCGGAACTGGCCGGCAAAGGACTTTTCCCGCCATTCGCCCTGGCCGCTGCATCCGATCTGGCCGGCGATGTAGACGGTGGTCCCGCCCTTCACCGCCACGCCGTTGGCAAAGCCGCGGGGTTTCGCCCAGCCGGGCGGTTGCAGGATCTTCATGGGTCAGGTCCTCAGCTTGAAGCGTTGCAGCTTGCCGGTCTCGGTGCGCGGCAGCGCGTCCACGAACTCGATGGCGCGCGGATACTTGTAGGGCGCGATCGCCTGCTTCACGTGCTCCTGCAGCGCGGCGGCCAGCGGCGCGCCCTTCTCGAAGCCGGGCTTGAGCACCACGTAAGCCATGACGATGGTGCCGCGCTCGGCGTCCGGCGCGCCGACCACGCCGCACTCGGCGACCGCCGCGTGCGCGAGCAGCGCGCCTTCCACCTCGGGACCCGCGATGTTGTAGCCGGCGGAGATGATCATGTCGTCGGTGCGCGCCTGGTAGTAGAAGTAGCCCTGCTCGTCCATCCGGTAGGCGTCGCCGGTGATGTTCCAGCCGTCCTGCACGTAGTTGCGCTGGCGCTCGTCGGCGAGGTAGCGGCAGCCGGTGGGTCCCTTGACGGCCAGGCGCCCCACCACGCCCGGCTTGCACGGCCGTCCGTCCTCGTCGCGCACCATGGCGCGGTAGCCGGGGATGGCGTAGCCGGTGGCGCCGCGCCGCACGCGCTCGGGCGTGTGCGAGATGAAGATGTGGATCATCTCGGTGGAGCCGATGCCGTCGATGATCTCGATGCCGGTGGCCTGCTTGAACAGCTGGCGCGTCGCGTCGGGCAGCGCCTCGCCCGCCGAGACGCAGCGCCGCAGCGAGCCGAGGTCGTAGTCCTTCGCCAGCCCCGCCATCGCGCGGACCATGGTGGGCGCGGTGAAGCACACGGTGGCCCGGTAGCGCTGGATGGTTTCCAGCAGCGTTTCCGGCGTCAGTTTCTCCACCAGCACGGTGCAGGCGCCCACGCGCATCGGGAAGGCGAGCAGGCCGCCCAGCCCGAACGTGAAGGCGAGCGGCGGCGTGCCGCAGAACACGTCTTCCCGCGTCGCCTGCAGGCAGGAGCGCGGGAAAGCGTCGCACATCGCGATCACGTCGCGGTGGAAATGCATCGTGCCCTTGGGCTTGCCGGTGGTGCCCGAGGTGAAGGCGATCAGCGCCACATCCTCGGCGGCGGTGTCCACGTTGTGGAAGGTGAGCGGCTGGCGCGGGCACAGCGCATCGATCGAATCGGGCGCGTCGTCCTGCCAGTACTTCACCTGCTGCAGCGTCGGGCAGGCGGGCAGCGCAGCCTCGAGCTCCGCGGCGAGCCGCTTGTCGCACAGGGCGTGGCTGACCTCGGCCTTGGTGACGATGTCGGTGAGTTCCTTGGCGCGCAGCAGCGGCATGGTCGCCACGCACACGCCGCCCGCCTTCATCACGGCGAACCAGCAGGCCGCCATCATCGGGTTGTTGGGGCCGCGCAGCAGCACGCGGTTGCCGGGCTTCAGGCCCATCTCGCGCGTGAGCACGTTGGCGATGCGGTTCGCCTGCGCGTACAGCTCGGTGTAGGTGCAGCTGCCCTCGGGCGAGCGGATCACCGTGCGGTGGCCGTGCCCCTTGCTCACCATCTTGTCGAGCAGCTCGGTGGCGCAGTTCAGCAGCGCCGGGTAGCGGAACTCCGGCCGCTCGAACAGCAGCTCGGGCCACTGCGAGCGCGGCGGCAGGTTGTCGCGCGCGAAGCTGTCGGTGTGCGCCGAGCGGGTCATCCCTTGAGCAGCTCGCGCGCGATGATCACCTTCTGCACCTCGGTCGCGCCCTCGTAGATGCGCAGCGCGCGCACCTCGCGGTACAGGCGCTCCACCGGGTGGCCGCGCCTCACGCCGAGGGCGCCGAGGATCTGCACCGCGTCGTCGATCACCTGCTGCGCCGCCTCGGTGGCCTGCATCTTGGCCATCGCCGCCTCGCGCGTGACGCGCTGCTGCTTCACGTCCCGCAGCCAAGCCGCCCGGTAGGTGAGCAGCGCGCCCGCCTCGACGGCGGTGGCCATGTCGGCGAGCTTGGCCTGCGTCATCTGCAGGTCGGCAAGGCGCTGCCCGAACATCCTGCGCTGTTTCGCGTGCGCGAGCGCCTCGTCGAGCGCGCGCCGCGCGAAGCCGAGCGCAGCCGCCGCCACGGTGGTGCGGAAAATGTCGAGGTTGCGCATCGCCAGCTTGAAACCCTGGCCGGCCTCGCCAAGGAGCTGCGCCTTGGCGCCCTCGAGCCTCAGGGTGGCCATCGGGTGCGGCGCGACGATCTCGATGCGCTCCGAGGCGTCGACCTGCTCCGCGTCCACCACGAAGGCGCTGATGCCTTCCTCGGCCTTCGCGAACACCGCGTAGAAATCGGCGATACCGCCGTTGGAGATCCAGGTCTTGGTGCCGTCGAGGACCCAATCGGCGCCGCTGCGGCGCGCCGTCGTGGACATCGCCTGCACGTCCGACCCTGCCTCGGGTTCCGAGAGCGCGAAAGCGGCAATCGCTTCGCCGGCCGCGGCGCGGGGAAGATAGCGCTGCTTCTGCGCCGGATTCCCGGCGAGGACGATCGGGCCGCTGCCCAGGCCCTGCATCACGAAGGAGAAGTCGGCGAGGCCGGCGTGGTAGGCCAATACCTCCCTGATCAACGCAATGGACCTGACGTCGGGAGTTTCGCTGACGCAGTATTTCAGGTAACCAGCAGCACCCAGGTCTTTCACCAATCGGCGGCACACAACATCCGCATCGTCGTCGTGCGCATAGCCGAGGCGTTGGGACGCCCAGGTGTCCACCCCCCGCGATAGGGCCGCGTGGGGTGGATCGAAGAAAGGCCAATGCAAGTGCGAGAAACGGTCCAAGTCAATCGCCCTGGAATTCGGGTTTCTTCTTTGCGGCGAACGCTGCGTAGGCCCTTTGGAAGTCCTGCGTCTGCATGCAGATCGCCTGCGCCTGCGCTTCCATCTCGATCGCCTCGTCGATGCCGACATTCCACTCCTGGTGCAGCATCTTCTTCGTGATGCCGTGCGCGAACGTCGGTCCCGACGCCAACCCCCGGGCCGCTTCCATCGCGGCCGGGAGGACGGGCTCGACCACTCGATTGAAGAATCCCCACGCCAGCCCTTCCTGCGCGTCCATCGACCGTCCCGTATAGAGCAGCTCGGACGCCCTGCCCTGCCCGATCACCCGCGGCAGCATGGCGCAGGCGCCCATGTCAGCGCCGGCGAGGCCGACGCGCGCGAACAGGAACGCGACCTTGGCGTCGGCCTTGGCGTAGCGCAGGTCGGAGAACAGGGCGAGCAGTGCGCCCGCCCCGGCGCACACGCCTTCGACCGCCGCGACGATGGGCTGCGGGCAGGCGCGCATCGCCTTCACCACCTCGCCGGTCATGCGCGTGAAGGCGAGCTGCTGCGGCATCGTCATTTTCGTCAGCGGCCCAATGATCTCGTGCACGTCCCCGCCCGAGCAGAAGTTGCCGCCGGCGCCGGTCAGCACCACGGCCTTCACCGCGCTTTCATGCTGCAGTCCCTGGAACAGCTGCCGCAACTCGGCATACGACTCGAAGGTCAGGGGGTTCTTCTTCTCCGGGCGGTTGAGCGTGAGCACGCCCACCTGGCCCTCGAGCCGCCACAGGAAGTGCTTGGGCTGGATCATGCGGATTTCTCCAGGGTGGCCTGCTTCAGGCGGGCTAGGAGCTGCATCAGCGCGTCGCTGTCGCGCCGCGACACGCCCGAGAGCAGCGCCACGACCCATTCCTCGTGCGCGCGCGCCATCTCGGCGAAGGCCTTGTCGCCGGCGCGGGTCAGCTGCACGCGCCAGGCGCGCCGGTCGGTGGGCTCGTCCACGCGCTCGACCAGCCCTTCCTTCACCAGTTGGTCGACGATGCCGGTGACGTTGCCGCCGGTCACCATCAGCAGCCGCGAGAGTTCGTTCATCTTCAGCCCTTGCGGATGGCGCTCGAGCTGCGACATCAGGTCGAAGCGCGGCAGGGTGATGCCGAAGCGGCTGCGCAGGCGCGAGCGCACCTGGCGCTCGATCAGCTGCGAGCAGGTGAGCAGCCGCAGCCAGAGGCGCAGCGCGCGGTGATCGTCCGCCGTGGCGCGCGTCTCCAAGTCCATGAGGCTTGAATGGATCAAGCCTAAAGTATCTGCCTAGCGGCGGCCCTTGGCAACCTCGCGCGCCAGGATCGCGCGGCTGGGCACCAGCGCGGCCTTCACCACTTGCGCCAGGTCGGCGAGGGGCAGGCGCTGGCTGTCGCGGAACTGCAGGCAACCCCCCTCGCCCTGCACCTCGGAGTGCCGCGCGCGAAAGCCCGCGATGCGCTCGGCGGAGTGCGTGTACACCGCGAGGTGCTGCCGGGTGCTCGCCCAGGCGATGAAGTTCTCCCCCAGGCGGTAGGTGGGCATGCGGCGCCGCATCGACACCGCGGCCTGCGGAAACTGGCTGAGGATCAGCCCGTGCAGCGCGAGCGCGCGCTCGCGCCGCGCCGCGGGCACCCGGGCGAGGTAGCGGCCGATGGTCTGGCTGTCTTCGGTCATGTCACTGGAACGCGCGCCACAGGAACCCGGCGCCGCCGGCCAATACTACGGCTTCCATCAGCTGGGTGTGCACCTTGATGGAAATGTGCACCAACAGCCAGCGCGCGACGAAGGCCCCCGGCATGGTGCACAGGCCGATCAGCAACCCGGCGGCCGCGAGCTGCGCGTCCAGGCGCGCCACGCCGCCGAACAGGCTCACCTTGGCCAAGCCCATGGCCATGGAGACCACGGCGTCGGTGGCGATCAGCGCCGCGCCCTGCACGCCCGCCGCCATCAGGGTCCAGACCAGCAGCAGCCCGGCGCCGGTCATGGCGCCGTTGACGAAGCCGAAGCCGGCCGCGGCGACGGCGACGCCGCGCGCCTCGAGCTGCCAGCCGGCGCGCGCCAGGAGGCGGCGCAGCGGCACGCTGGCGATGAAGAACACCCCGAGCAGGAGCGCCACCCAGTGCGCTTCGAGCAGCGTGTAGCCGAAGGCGCCGGCCACGCAGGCGGGAGTGCCGAACAGCAGCAGGCGCCGTGCGTGCGGCCAGCGGATGTCGCGCCAGAACGCGGCTATGCGGCTGCCGTTGTTGAGCACCATCGCCACCGCCATCACCGGTACGACGTTGGCCACGCCCACCGCCGGCGCGAGAAAGATCGGCAGCACCAGCCCCGTCCCATAGCCCGCCAGGCCGCCGAGGATCGAGGCGGCGAAGGCGACGGCGCCGATCAGGACAAACTGGGCGGCACCGAGGTCGGCGAGCTGGAACGCGCCGCTCAATCCGGCACGCGCTCTTGCAGGAACTGCAGCACCGCGACCTCGTCGCGGCGCAGCGCGCCGCCGGGCTTGGCGCGGCGCTTGGCGCGCTTGGCTGCCGCGGGCGGCCAGGGCACCGTGCGGCCGAGCAGGTAGGCATCGATCAGCGTGGGATGCACGTAGTACTTGCGGCACACGGCGCGCGTGTTGCCCAGGCGCTCGGCCACGGCGTCGACGGCGCGCAGGATGTTGCGGTCGGCTTCGCGCCGGCTCGCCGCCGGGCCCATGGCGCGCAGCTCCACCGCCGCCAGCATGGTGCCGCCCCAGGTGCGGAAGTCCTTGGCGGTGACGTCGCGCTCGCTGATCTCGCGCAAGTAGGCGTTGACGTCGTCCGAGGAGACCGCCTGGCGCTTGCGGTCCGCGTCCAGGTACTGGAACATCTCCTGCCCGGGCAGGTCCTGGCAGCGCTGGATGATGCGCGCCAGGCGCGGGTCGGCCACCGAGATGGTGTGCTCCACGCCGCTCTTGCCGCGGAAGGAAAAGCGCAGCCGGTCGCCCTCCACCTGCACGTGCCGGCGGCGCAGCGTGGTGAGGCCGTAAGACTGGTTCTCGCGCGCGTATTCGTCGTTGCCGACGCGGATCAGCGTGCGATCGAGCAGCCGCACTACGGTGGCGAGCAGCTGCTTGCGCCCGAGGTCCTCGCCGCGCAGATCGCGCTCGACCTGCTCGCGCAGCAGCGGCAGCGCCTCGCTGAACTCCAGCATGCGGCGGAATTTGGAGCGGTCGCGCGCCTCGCGGTAGGACGGGTGGTAGCGGTACTGCTTGCGGCCGCGCGCGTCGCGCGCCGTGGCCTGGATGTGGCCGCCGGCATCGGGGCAGATCCACACGTCGGTCCACGCCGGCGGGATGGCGAGGGCGTTGAGGCGCTTGCGCGCCGCCGCGTCGGCAATGCGTGCGCCGCCGGGCGCGTAGTAGGACCAGCCGGCGCCGGAGCGCTTGCGCGTGATGCCGGCGAAGCCGTCGGTGACGTAGCGCAGCCCGGCGCGGGCGGCGGCCTTGCGGTGCTCGCGATGGCGCGCGGAGCTCATCGGGAAACAGTATGGCCGGAACCGACAGGGCGGTAAAATGGCGCCATGCACAAGATGCTCGCGGTACTTGCACTTGCGTGCGCATTTGCCGCCCCCGCACAGGCACAGAAGCAGCCCGATCCCAAGGCGATCCAGGAAATCTTCGACTGCCTGTCGGCGGGACTGCCCGCCGACTGGAAGAAGGCCTGGGTGGTGGTGACGGAGGTCGCCGAGGCCGGCAAGGAGCGCAGCTTCGAAGGCAAGTTCTTCTACACCACCTCGGCCACCGACAATGCGGGCCGGCCGCTCGCCACCTGCAGCGCGCAGCAGATCGCGAAGAACGTGTATGCCCTGAGCGCGGGCCTGCCGGCGGAAGAACGCCGCTGGAAGGGAGCCAAACTCACTTTCACCAGCGAAGGCAAGTTCGACCTGCACTACGACTACGGCAACTAGTCAGGCCTTGCGCAGGAAATCGAAGTCGCAGCCGTGCTCCGCCTGGAGCACGTGGTCCATGTACAGCTTGGCGTAGCCGCGCACGGGCACTGACACCGGCGGCTGCCAGGCCGCCTTCCTCTTCGCCAGTTCCGCCTCGGGCACCAGCAGCTCGAGGCGGCGCGACTTGACCGACAGCCGGATGCGGTCGCCGTTCCTCACCAGCGCCAGCGGCCCGCCGGCGGCGGCCTCCGGCGAGACGTGCAGCACGATGGTGCCGTAGGCGGTGCCGCTCATGCGCGCGTCCGAAATCCGCACCATGTCCTTCAGTCCCGCGCGCGCCAGTTTCGCCGGGATCGGCAGGTAGCCCGCCTCGGGCATCGCGTAGCCGGACTTCGGCCCGGCGTTCTGCAGCACCATGAAGTCCCCGGGCGCGACCTCGAGCGCCGGATCGTCCACGCGCGCGGCCAGGTCGTCGAGCGAGCTGAACACGACGGCGCGCCCTTCCTTCTCGAACAGCTTCGGGTCCGCCGCCGAGCGCTTGAGGATCGCGCCGTTGGGCGCGAGCGAGCCGAACAGCGCCACCAGCCCGCCCTCTTTCGCCAGCGGTTCCGACAGCGGGCGCACCACCGCGCGGTCGACCCACGCACCCTCATCGTGCGCGAGGCGCTCGCCGAGCGTTTCGCCGGTCACCGTCATGCACTCGAGGTGCAGCAGCGGCTTGAGCTCGCGCAGCACCGCGCCGATGCCGCCCGCCGCATACAGGTCGGACATGTAGAACTGGCCGGTGGGCTTCAAGTCCACCAGCACCGGCGTCGAGTCGGAGAGCTCGTTCAGCCGATGCAGGTCGACCTTCACGCCCGCCCGGCCCGCGATGGCCGTGAGGTGCACGATGCCGTTGGTCGAGCCGCCGATGGCGAGCAGCACGCGCAGCGCGTTCTCCACCGATTTCGCCGTGATCACCTGCGAAGGCCGGATCGGATTGTTCACCAGCTCCACCGCGCGGCGGCCGCTCGCTTCCGCCGCCCGCAGCCGGTCGGCGTGCACCGCGGGGATCGCGGCGCTGCCCGGCAGCGCCATGCCCAGCGCCTCGGCGATCGAGGCCATGGTGGAGGCGGTGCCCATCACCCCGCAGGTGCCGGCGGTGGTGGCGAGGTTGCCCTCCACTTCGTCGATGCCCGCCTGGTCCACCTTGCCCGCCCGGTGCAGGGCCCAGAAGCGGCGGCAATCGGTGCAGGCGCCCAGGCGCTCGCCGCGGAAGGACGTGGGCATCATCGGCCCGGCGAGCAGTTGCACCGCCGGCACGTCGGCGCTCACCGCGCCCATCAGCTGCGCGGGCACCGTCTTGTCGCAGCCGCCCACCAGCACCACCGCGTCCATCGGCTGCGCGCGGATCATCTCCTCGACGTCGATGGCCATCAGATTGCGGAACATCATCGAGGTCGGATGGAGGAACACCTCGCCCAGCGACACGGTGGGGAACTCGATCGGCAGGCCGCCGGCGGCGAGCACCCCGCGCTTCACCGCCTCGATCAGCTCGGGGAAATGGCGGTGGCAGTTGTTGAAGCCGCTCCTCGAATCGGCGATGCCGACCACCGGGCGCGCCAGCATCTCGCCCGAATAGCCCATGCTCTTGGCGAACGAGCGGCGCAGGTACAGTGAAAATCCGGCGTCGCCGTAGTTGGTGAGCCCGCGCGCGAGGCCCTGGGTCTTCTTTTCGCTCATGCCGCCTCAGCCCTGCACCACGGCCTCGACATAGATCTCCACGCGGCGGTTCGCCTGGCGCCCGCTCTCCGAGCCGTTGCTCGCCACCGGCTGCGTCTCGCCCTTGCCGGCAGTGGCGAGCCGCAGCGCATCCACGCGCCGGGATTCCAGGTACTGCGCGACCGACAGCGCGCGGCGCTCCGAGAGGTGCTGGTTGTAGGCATTGGTGCCGACGTTGTCGGTGTGGCCCACGATCGTCAGGGTGGTCTTGCCGTAGCGCACCACCACGTCGGCGAGCTTGTCCATGGTGCTGTGGAAGCCGGGCTTGATCGTCGAGGAGTCGGTGTCGAACGCCGTCTGGTTGGTCATGGTGATGAGCACCACCTGGCCGGAGAGTTTCTCGACGCGGGCTTGCCCGGACTGGATCTCCTGGGCAAGGTTCTTCTCCAGGTCGCGCCTCTGGTTGTCCATGTAATTGCCCACCGCCGCCCCGGCCAGGCCGCCGCCCACCGCGCCGAGCACCGCGCCCTTGGTGCGGTTCTTCTTGTAGGCGATGGCGCCGACCACCGCCCCGCCGAGCGCCCCGATCAGCGCTCCGCTCTGCATTTGCGTGAACGGCCGGTCGCCGTTCGCGCAGCCGGC
>JBGPPD010000050.1:0-15773 GCA_041488375.1 Gammaproteobacteria bacterium
CCGGGCATGATGCGCGGCCCGATGGCCGCCGGCGTGCAGCACGACGAGGCGTTCCAGGCAGATATGGGCCTGGTGCATGACATGCTCACGAACCATGAGGGTATCAGGCGAACCGTGACCAACCTGCCGAACGGCATCCGGACCGTCACCGAGTCAGACGACCCGAGGGTGGCGCAAACCATAAAGGCGCACGTCGCGAGCATGGAGCAGCGCCTGAAAGACGGTCGGGTGTTCAATTTGTTCAGCCCTACGATCCCCGTCCTGTTCGAGAACAAGGACAAGATCAAAACGACAGTCGAGGCGACGGAGAAGGGGTCGGCGCTCATCCAGACCTCCGACGACCCGCAGGTCGTCGCCGCCCTTCAGGCGCATGCCCTGGAGGTCAGCGAACTGGCGCGCGACGGGATGGCGGCAATGATGCGCGGCATGAGGGCCGCCATGGCGGGCCGCCGGTGAGGCGGCTTGCGGGTTTCCTCTTCGGCGCCTTGGTGCTGGGGACCGCGGCGCTCGCCTACGCCCAGCACATGCACGATTCAGGCGGCCACGATGCGCGGATCGCGGTCGCCTTTCCGGCGCAGCTCAAGCAGCACACGCTGGCCAGCATGCGCGGCCACCTGCAGGCCCTGGCGCAAATCCAGGGCTACCTCGCCGCGCACGACTTCGACCGGGCGGCGGATGTCGCGGAGTTCCAGCTCGGCATGAGCTCGCTCTCGCTGCACGGTGCGCATGCGGTCGCCCCGTACATGCCCAAGGGCATGCAGGACGCGGGCACCGCGATGCACCGCAGCGCCAGCCAGTTCGCCCTGGCCGCCAAGGAAGCGTCGATCGATCACGACGTGCCCCGCGCGCTGGGGGCGTTGAACAAGGTGACGCAGGCCTGCGTGGCCTGCCACGCGGGCTACCGTCTGGACTAGCGCGGCAGTTACGAACCAAGGGCTCGTGGGTTAAAGATCTGACGGGCGCGCCGCACATTCAAGGGCTCACCATCGTGGTGGGCCTATTGATTTTCGGCTTGACCCAGATCAAATCGTCGCCCACCGGGAGGTGCAAGCTGAAAAACTAAAATTATTGTCCGAACATTCACAAAAACAAGGGGAGATGGCCATGAAGCGTACTGCGCTCGTGCTTTGTCTTGCGACGATCGGCATCGGCTCCGCGCCGGCGGCGGATCCGGCGAAGATCGACTGGTCGAAGATTCACGCCACAACGGTACCGCTCTTCTATCCGGGGCAGTCTTCGTACGAATGGGTGCGTTCGGCGGCTCACAAGGGTGCCGCCAAGGTGGGGCGCGGGGTCGCCTGCACCACTTGCCATGATGACGTGGACGATCTGCGCAATGACGGCGACACCATCGTCGGCGGCAATGCGCTGGAGCCGAGCCCGGTGAAGGGAAAGAACGGCAACATCGACCTCAAGGTCCAGGCCGCCTACGACAAGAAGAATGCCTACCTGCGCTTCCAGTGGAAGACGAACAATCCGTATCCCGGGACCGAACACCAGTACCTGCGCTTCGACGGCAAGGACTGGAAGGTCTACGGCTATCCCAAGCTCGACCAAGTGGTGCAGGAAGGCAAGCAGCCCGGCATCTACGAAGACCGGCTGGCGATCATGATCGACGACGGCAAGGTGCCCGGCTTCGCCCAGCAGGGTTGCTGGGTCACCTGCCACGACGGCCTGCGCGACATGCCGAAACAATTCACCAAGGACGAGGTTGCCGCGAACGCGCTGCTGCAGGCGATCAAGAAGAACGACGTGCGCAAGTACCTGCCGTCGACCCGCAACGACCCGACCGACTGGAAGACGGGCAAGTCCGTCGAGGAGATCGCCAAGGTCAAAGCCGCTGGCGGGTTCCTCGACCTGATCCAGTGGCGCGCGCACCGTTCCCATCCCGTAGGCATGGCCGATGACGGCTACGTCCTGGAGTTCCGCCATTCGGACGCCGGCAAGGACATGTTCAGCGGCAACGCGGATTCGAAGACGCATCAGCCGAAATACATGTGGGACGAGAAGAAGGTGGGCTACCGGTCGATCACCGCCGAGCAACTGCGCAAGGGCGACCACTTCCTGATCCGCGAGCAGAACGCGGTGCCGTTCGACCCGAACGCGGGCTGGAAGGAGGGCGACCTGATTCCCGACTACATTGCCAGCCGCGAGGACGCGAAGGGCTCAGCGGCCGACAACAACGCGCTCTCCAGCTGGAAGGACGGGATGTGGACGGTCGTGATCATCCGGCCGCTCGGCCTGACTAACGACGACGACAAGGCGCTGAAGCATGGCGCCCGGTACAACGTCGGGTTCGCGGTGCACGACGACAACATCACCACGCGCGGACACCACGTCGCGTTCGTAAGGACGCTGGGCTTCGGCGTCAAGGCCGACATCCGCGCCGTGCGGTTGCGGTAATCCTCGGCTCGTCAACGGAACACCAGGAAATACTGGTTCGGCAGGAAGCCGTGCTGCCGCTCCAGGGCGTAGCCGGCGGCCTTGAGCTCGGCGATCACTTGCCGGGGCGCGACGCGCGACGCCCGCGGCGGGCCGTCCGGCGAATCCAGCCGGAAGTCGATGATCGCGATGCGGCCGCCGGGCCGCAGCGAAACGCGCAGCTTCCTGAAGTACCGCTCGCGGCCTTCGATGTGGTGGAACACGTCCACCATCAGGATCAGGTCGACCTTCTCCGGCAGCCGCGGATCGTCCGGCGCGCCGGCGAGCGCAATGAGGTTGGCGTGCTGCTCGCGCCTGGCCCGCTCGGCGAGGTACTTCACCATGTCGGGCTCGATGTCCACGCCGTAGACGCGGCCCTGCGAAAGCATGTTGGCCAGGCGCACCGAGAAGTAGCCGGTGCCCGACCCGATGTCCGCGACGATGGCATCGGGCGCGAGCGCCAGCGCCTCGATCACCTCATGGGGCTTTTGCCACGCGTCGCGCTTCGGGTCGTCGAACACGTGCGACCAGCGCTCGGCATCGCCGAAGCTGTGGTGGTGCGTCGCCGGGGTTTGCGCCGCGGCGCTCGCCGCCAGCGCCAGCAGACCCGCAAGGAAATTCCTTCTATGCATTGTCGCTCCTCGTGATGGTCCGGCCGGCCGCATCCACCACCTCGACGCTCACCGGGATGCCGTGGCGGATGCTCTCGGTGACCACGCAAAAGTCCTCGAACTGCGCCATGCAGCGGTCCAGGTGTTGCAGGACACTCGCCTCTTCGGCCAGCTCGATCCTGACGGCGAGGCCGCCGACGCGGATGCGCCCCTGCTCGTTCCTGGCGAGCTGCCCGGTCACGCTGGCGCGCAACGGGCCGGGGTTCTGCTTGAATTTGCTTCGCAGGCAGAAGACCAGGCTCGCCGAGAGGCAGTTGCCGACCGCGGCCGCCACCAGCCGCGCCGCATTGGGCCCGTGCCGATTGCCGAGCGGCTCGGGCTCGTCCAGCAGCAGGTCGGGATTGTCCGGCCAGTCGAACTTGACGCGGAAATCGAAGCCCTGCTCCTGCTCGAGATGGATGGTGAACGAAGCCGGTTCAGTCATGAGCTTGGCCTCCTGCAGTTACGATGCGCCCGCCGCGCAGTACGACGATCTCTCCTTCGTCCAGCGCCCGCCAGGGCTCGCCCGCGGTCAGCGGCACGCTCGCGGCGAGCACCACTTCCTGCGCCGTGCCGGCGGGCTCGATTGAGAGCCCGTCGGCCGCGAACGACCCTGACTCCGCTGTGCAAGTCCTGCACAACACATGCATTCCCGGCGGCCGGATGCCATCGGCATGCGTCCTCTTGTGGCCGTGGACGAAGATTGCGTCGCCATCCGCGTACAGAAAATTGGCCGGACCGAGGGCGCGCAGTTCCGCCGCGAACTGCGACACCAGCGCCAGCCGCATTTCGACCGGCGGAGCCCGCTTCGGTTCCCGCCAAAGCCGGGACAGCCTCTCGAGCAGCGCGCAAAACGCGTACTCGGAATCCGTCTCGCCGACCGGATGGTAGGCGCCGAGGCGAAGGGAGTTCCGCAGCCTCGCCCCCTCGAGGTCGCCGTTGTGCGCGAAGACGTGCACCTGCCCGCCCAGTTCTCGCAGGTAGGGCTGGGTGTTGGCAAGCGTGAGCCGTCCCTGCGTCGCCTTGCGGATGTGTCCCACCACCGTTGTGCTGCGAAACGGATGATCCTGGATGTATCCGAGGCAGGCGCTGCCGCTCGCGGCGGAAGGCTCCTTGACCAGGCGTACGTCCCCGTCTTCGTACCAGGCGATCCCCCAACCGTCCTTGTGGGGACCGGCGAGGCCGCCGTGCCGGGAGAATTCCTCCAGCGAAAAGCGCACGTTCGCGGGTTGGCGGGCCGACATGGCGAACAGTTCACACATCGGGATCCCCGGCTACGCCTTGCCCCTGGCGCGATAGGCCACGTAGTACAGCACCGGGATCACCACCAGCGTGAGCACGGTCGAGACGAGTATCCCGAAAATGAGCGAGATGGCGAGCCCGTTGAAGATCGGGTCGTCGAGGATGAACGCGGCGCCGAGCATCGCCGCCAGGCCAGTGAGCGCGATCGGCTTGGCGCGCGCCGCCGCGGACTGGATCACCGCTTCCTCCAGCGGCATGCCCTCTTCGACCTTGAGGTTGACGAAGTCCACCAGCAGGATGGAGTTCCTCACGATGATGCCCGCGAGCGCGATCATGCCGATCATCGAGGTGGCGGTGAAGTTCGCCCCCAGCAGCGCATGGCCCGGCATCACGCCGATCACCGTGAGCGGGATCGGCGCCATGATGACGAGCGGCACCAGATAGGAGCGGAACTGCGCCACCACCAGCAGATAGATGAGGACCAGCCCGACGCCGTAGGCGAGGCCCATGTCGCGAAACGTTTCGTAGGTCACCTGCCATTCGCCGTCCCACTTCACGGCGTACTGGCGGTAGGGGTCGGAGGGCTGGCGGATGAAGTACTCGCCCAGGGTGCCGCCGTCCGCGAGCGGCGCGCCCGCGATTTTCCCGCGCGCCGCGAACATGCCGTACAGCGGGCTGTCGACCCGCCCCGCCTGGTCGGCGACCACGTAGACCACCGGCAGCAGGTCCTTGTGGTAGAGCGAGCGCTCGCGCTCGCGCGCGACCGGCGTCACCAGCTCCGACAGAGGCACCAGCGTACCCGCCGGCGCGCGGATCGCGAGCTTGAGCAACTCGTCGAGATCCCCCTGGCGCCGGGGCGGCAGCGCGATGCGCACCGGCACTTCGTACTTGGACTGCCCGTCGTGCAGCGGGGTGACGTCGGCGCCGGCGAGGCCCATGCGGATCGCCTCCGCGACGTCGCGCCGCGCGATGCCCGCGAGCGCGGCCTTGCCCTGGTCCACCTTGAGCTGGATGCGCGGCGCCGCGTCCTCGACCGAATCGTCGATGCCGACGATGTCGGCGGTGGCGGCAAGGGCCTCGCGCACCTGCTTGGCGGTACGGATGCGACCCGCCTCGTCCGGGCCGTACACCTCGGCGACGATCGGCGAGAGCACCGGCGGACCGGGCGGCACTTCCACCACCTTCACTTTCGCGCCCCATTTGCGCCCCGCCTCCTCCAGGCGCGGGCGCACTTCCTGGGCGATCTCGTGGCTCTTGCGATGGCGCGCCTCCTTGGGCGCGAGGTTCACCTGCAGGTCGCCCTGCTCCGGCAGCGCGCGCAGGTAATACTGGCGCACCAGGCCGTTGAAATTGATCGGCGCGGAAAGCCCCGCATAGGCTTGGTAGTCGGTGACCTCGGGGACGGTCGCGAGGTGCGCGCCGAGCTCGTGCAGCGCCGCGGCGGTCACCTCGAGCGGCGTGCCGGCGGGCATGTCCACCACCACCTGGAACTCCGACTTGTTGTCGAAGGGCAGCATCTTCAGCACCACCAGTTTCACGCCGGCGAGCGACACCGAACCGAGGATCAGCGCGAGAATGACGTAGAGCAGCCGCCGGCGGTTGCGCGCCGAGGCGATGAAGGGCCCCAGGACGCGGCGAAACAGCCGCTCCAGCCTGTTGGATTCCTGCGCGTGGGGCTGGTGCCGGAAGAATTTGAGCGCCAGCCAGGGCGTCACGGTGAAGGCGATGGCGAGCGAGATCAGCATGCCCATGCTGGCGTTGATCGGGATCGGGCTCATGTAAGGGCCCATCAGGCCGCTGACGAAAGCCATCGGCAGCAGCGCCGCGATCACGGTGAAGGTAGCAAGGATGGTCGGGCCGCCGACTTCGTCCACCGCGTCCGGGATGACGCCGGTGAGCGGCCCCGCCTCCAGCCCCATGCGCCGGTGGATGTTCTCCACCACCACGATCGCATCGTCCACCAGGATGCCGATGGAGAAAATCAGCGCGAACAGCGACACGCGGTTCAGCGTGAAGCCCCAGGCCCAGGAGGCGAACAGCGTCGTGGCCAGCGTGAGCAGCACCGCGACGCCCACGATCAGCGCCTCGCGCCAGCCGAGCGTCGCGAAGACGAGCACGATCACCGACAGGGTGGCGAAGATCAGCTTCTTGATGAGCTGCTGCGCCTTGTCGTTGGCAGTGGCGCCGTAGTTGCGAGTCACGCTCACGCGCACGTCCTCGGGGATCACCGTGCCGTGCAACTCGGCGGCGCGCGCCAGCACCCGCTCGGCCACCGCCACCGCATTCTCGCCCGGCTTCTTGGTCACCTGCAGCGTCACCGCCGGGTGCTCTCCCCGCGCGGTGCCGGTCCACACGTAGCGGGCGGGCTGCAGCGGACCGTCCAGCACCTGCGCCACGTCGCTCATGTACACCGGGCGATCGTCGTGCGCGCCGACCACCAGGGCAGCGACGTCCGCCGCCGACTCGAGATAGTTGTTGGTCTCGACCACCACTTCGCGGTTGTCGCGCACCACGCTGCCCGCCGGCAGGGACACGTTGGCGAGCTGCAGCGCGTTTCTCAGGTCGAGCGGCGCGACGCCGTACGCGTTCATGCGGTCGGTGTCCATCAGCACGCGCACCGCGCGCCCGGGACCGCCGAGGGTCTGCACCTCGCGCGTGCCGGGCACGCGCTTCAGCTCGGCTTCGGCGGCGTGCGCCACGCGCTCGAGCTCGTAGGCGCCCGCCTGCGGGTCCTCGCTCCACAGCGTGAGCGTGACCACCGGCACGTCGTCGATGCCCTTGGGCTTCACCACCGGCTCGCCGATGCCGAGGTCGGGCGAAACCCAGTCGCGGTTCGAGTTCACCGTGTTGTACAGCCGCACCAGCGCCTCGGTGCGCGGCACCCCGACCTTGAACTGCACCGTGAGCACCGCCATGCCGGGGCGCGACACCGAGAACACGTGCTCCACGCCGGTCATCTGCGCGAGCACCTGCTCCGCGGGCGTGGCGACCAGCGCCTCCACGTCGCGCACCGAGGCGCCGGGAAACGGCACCAGCACGTTGGCCATGGTGACGTTGATCTGCGGCTCCTCCTCGCGCGGCGTCACCGCCACGGCGAACAGGCCCAGCAGGAACGCCACCAGCGCAAGCAACGGCGTGAGCTGCGACGCCTGGAAGAAGCGCGCGATGCGGCCCGAGGCGCCCATACTTACGCCCCCGGCGCCGCCATTCCCGCTTTGATGGGTTCGAGCGCGACGCGCTCGCCCGGTTTGAGCCCGGCCAGCACTTCCACCGCGCCCTCGTCGCCCGCGCTGCCCAGGCGTATTTGACGCAACTGCGGGCGCAACTGCGCGCCTCCCCGCTGGTCCACCACGTACACCGCGGTGACTTCGCTCCTGCGCAGCACCGCGGCGCGCGGCACCAGCAGGCGCGGCGCCGAGCCGATGACGAAATGCGCCCGCGCGTAGACGCCCGGATACACGCCGCGCACGTCGGCGGGCAGCTCCAGCCGGATGCGCGTGGTGTGCGTGCGCGGATCCGCAGTGGGCACGATGGTCATGCTTTTCACCTCCACCCAGCGCCCGAGCGAAGGCACTTCGATTCTCGCCTTGCCGCCGGCCTGGATCGATGCCACCTGCGCCTGCGGCACGGTGGCGACCACGCGCAGCGTAGAAGGATCGAAACCGGTCATCAAAGGACGACCGGGCGCGGCCATCTCGCCCAGTTCGATATGGCGCGCGGATACCACGCCGCTGTAGGGCGCCACCACGGTGGCGAAACTGCGCTCGGTGGCCGCCTGCCCCGCGCCGGCGATCAGGGCGCTGACGCGCGCCTGCGCCGCCTTGAAGGCGGATTCGGCCTGGTCGAGCCCCGCCTGGCTGATGAACCTCTGCGCCAGCAGCTGCCGGGAGCGCTCGTAGTTCGCGCGCGCATTGGCGAGCGCGGCCTGCGCTTCCAGCACCTGCGCCTCGCTCGCCGCCAGCGCCTGGCTGGCGGCGCGCTCGTCGATGCGCACGATGACGTCGCCCTTTTTCACGTAGTCGCCGACGTCGAAGCGCAGGTCGACCACGCGCCCGGCGATCTGCGCCGACACCGTGGACTGGCGCACCGCCTCCATCACCGCCTCGGCCGAGGTGGTGAGTTCGACGGCGCGCAACTCCACCGTGGCGGTCTTCAACGCCTCGCGCTGCGCCGCGGGCTTGGGCGCGGGCGCCTCGCCGCAGGCGGCGAGGCCCGCGGCCAGCAGGGCCGCGAGGAGAATTCTCACGCGACCCATCGGGTGAGCGCTCCGGTGTCGAGCGCGCCGGAAGTGCGCTTCGCCTCGACGCCGTTCCTGAACAGCACCAGGGTGGGAATGGCGCGGATGCCGTAGCGCGTCGCGAGCCCGGGCGCTTCCTCGGTATTGACCTTCACCAGCCGGACGCGGTCCTTCAACTGCCGTGCCGCGCGCTCGAAGTGCGGCGCCATGGCGCGGCAGGGGCCGCACCAGGGTGCCCAGAAGTCGGCCAGCACCGGCAGTTCCGTGCGCGAGACGAAGGTTTCGAATTGCGCCTCGCCGAGCTCGGCCGGCGCCCCGTCGAGCAGCGCCGCGCCGCACTTGCCGCACCTGGGATCTTCGGTCATGCGCGCCGCCGGCACCCGGTTGGGCGCGAGGCACGCCGGACAGGCGACCTGGACGGACTCGTTCACGCCCGGGCCTCGATCGGGCAGCCGACGCCCAGCTTCTTGAGGATGATCTCCGGCAGGCAGAAGCGCGTAAAGCCGCTCTGGAACAGGTTCAGGCCTGCAAAAGCGGTGAGCCAGAGGAAGTTCTGGTTGACCCAGATGCCCAGCGCGAGCGAGGCGAGCACGACGGCGCCGGCGAAGCTGCGGATGATTCTTTCGGTAGTCATTGAAACTCCATTCTGTACTTGAGGGGGTTGAATTGGTTGACTTGGCTCAAATCAGGGCCTGCAGCACGCGCTCAAGGCGTGCCCGGACCTCGGCGGCGACCGGCGCCATCTCGGGCCGGCCGACGAGCCCCAGCACCGCATTGGGGTCCATGAACTCCACCACCGTCTTGCCGTCCGCGCCCTGGCGCACGACCACGTTGCAGGGAAGCAGGGCGCCGATCTGGGGCTCCATGTCGAGCGCGCGCGCGGCGAACTGCGGGTTGCAGGCCCCGAGTATCTTGTAAGGCGGTCGCTCGATGCCGAGCTTCTTCTTCAGCGTCGCCGCCACGTCGATCTCGGTCAGCACTCCGAAACCTTCCTTGGCCAGCGCCTGGGTCACCGCCTCGGTCGCCTGCTGAAACGACAGGTTGACCGTCTTGCCGAATGCGTACTTGCTCATGCTGCTGCTCCTCGATAGGGGATGTGCCGACTCGGGTAGTATCGGCCCCAAGGGCCGCGCCGGTCTGTAACCTCAGTCACCTTCGATCCTTTTGCCCATGCCGGATGCCCTCGCCGCCGCTCAGCTCCGCCGCCTGCTCCTCGAGCGCTTCCCCGTGTTCGGGCAGCTGCCCGGGCCGCAGCTCGAGCGGCTGCTCGCCGAAGCGCAGCTGCTGCGCGTGCCGGCGGGCGGCGTCCTGTTCGACGCGACCCAGCCCTGCCGCGGCTTTCCGCTGGTCCTGGAAGGAGGCGTGCGCGTGGCGAAGTTCGCCCCCAACGGGCGCGAGATCCTGCTGTACCGCGTGGACCCCGGCCAGGGCTGCATCCTCTCCGGCGGCTGCCTGCTCGGGCATTCGGACTACTCGGCGCGCGGCATCGCCGAAGAAGACGTCACCCTGCTCAGCGTGCCGCCGGCGCTGTTCCACCAGCTGATGCTCGAGTTCGAGCCGTTCCGGCGCTTCGTCTTCGGCATGTACGGCGAACGCCTGGCCGAAGTGATGGAGCTGGTCGAGGCGGTCGCCTTCCAGCGGCTCGACGAGCGCCTGGCGCAGCTGCTGGTGCACCGCGGACCCGTGATCGAAGCGACGCACCAGAAGCTCGCCGACGAACTGGGCAGCGTGCGCGAAATCGTCAGCCGCCTGTTGCGCAGCTTCGAAACCCGCGGCTGGGTGAAGCTCGAGCGCGAGCGCATCACGCTGCTCGACCCGAAGTCATTGGCCGCCCATGGGCGTCTCTGAGAAGCACTACCTCACCCCGCTGTTCGAGCCGCAGTCGGTCGCGCTGATCGGCGCGAGCGAGCGCCCCGGCTCCATCGGCGCGGTGCTGGTCGCCAACATGCTCGCCGCGCAGTACGCCGGCGCCCTCTACGCGGTCAACCCCAAGTACAAGAGCGTGCAGGGCGTGCCCTGCTTCGACGCCGTCGGCAAGGTGCCGCCGCGCCTGGACCTCGCGGTGATCGCCACGCCGCCGCCGACGGTGCCCGACCTGGTCGAGCAGTGCGGCCGCGCCGGCGTGCGCGCCGCGGTTGTGATCACCAGCGGATTCTCGGAAGCCGGACCCGCCGGCGCCAAACTGGAACGCGCGGTGCTGGAGAACGCGCGCCGCCACCGCCTGCGCCTGGTGGGCCCCAATTGCCTGGGCCTGATCCGCCCGGCGCTGGGGCTGAATGCCACCTTCGCGCGCGGCACGCCGCTGTCGGGCTCGCTCGGGCTGATCTCGCAATCCGGCGCGGTGTGCACCGCGATGCTCGACTGGGCGCGGCCGAACAAGGTCGGCTTCTCCAGCGTGGTGTCGCTCGGCGGCTCGACCGACGTGGACTTCGGCGAGATCATCGACTACCTGGTCGCGGACGCGAGGACCGAGCACATCCTGCTGTACATCGAGGGCGTGCGCAGCGCGCGGCGCTTCGTCTCGGCGCTGCGCGCCGCGGCGCGCGTCAAGCCCGTGATCCTGATGAAGGTCGGCCGCCACCCGGCGGGCTCGCGCGCCGCCGTGTCGCACACCGGCGCGATCGTGGGCCTGGACGACGTGTTCGACGCGGTGGTCAAGCGCGCCGGCGTGGTGCGCGTCACCACCATCGGCCAGCTGGTGGCCGCCGCGCAGGCGCTCGCCGCGCACGTGCGCCCGCAGGGCGATCGCCTCGCCGTGGTGACCAACGGCGGCGGGCCCGGGGTGATGGCCGCGGATCGCGCGGCGGACCTCGGCATTCCGCTGGCTCAGCTCTCCCCGCCGACCATCCAGGCGCTCAAGCAGTCCCTGCCGGCGAACTGGTCGCACGGCAACCCGATCGACCTGATCGGCGACGCGGACGCGGCGCGCTACCGCGCCGCGGTGTCCGCCTGCCTCGCCGACGAGCAGGTGGACGGCGTGCTGGCGGTGCTCACGCCGCAGGCCATGACTGCGCCGGCGGAGGCGGCGCGCGCCGTCATCGAGTCCGCCAAGGGCTCCTCGAAGCCCGTGCTCGCCTGCTGGATGGGCGAGGAGCAGACGGCGGAAGCGCGCCGCCTGCTGGCGGAGGCGCGCATCCCCGTGTTCCGCACGCCGGACCCGGCGGTGGAGATGTTCGGGCACCTCTCGTCCTTCTACCGCAACCAGCGCGCGCTGCTGCAGACGCCGGGGCCTCTGGCCGCGCAGGGCGCGCCCGACCTGGACAGCGCGCGCCTGATCGTGGAGGCGGCGCTCGCCGAGCGGCGCAGCGTGCTCTCGGAAATGGAGTCCAAGGCGCTGCTCGCCGCCTTCCGCATCCCGATCGCGCGCACCGTGGTGGCGCGCACCGCGCACGAGGCGATGCTGATCGCGGGCGAGCTCGGTGCGCCGGTGGCGATGAAGATCGATTCGCCCGACATCACGCACAAAAGCGACGTGAACGGCGTGCGCCTCAACGTCGCGGGCGCGCAGGCCGTGCAGGCCACCTTCCAGCAAATCGTGGACGAGGTGAAGCGTCGCCGCCCGGAGGCACGCATCAACGGCATCACCGTGGAGCCGATGGTGCGCCGCGCCAACGGCCGCGAACTGATGGTGGGCGTGATCCGCGATCCGGTGTTCGGCCCGGCCATCGTGTTCGGCACCGGCGGCACCGCGGTCGAAGTGCACCGCGACCGCGCGGTGGCGCTGCCCCCGCTGAACCGCTTCCTGGTCGCGGACATGATCCGCGGCACCCGCGTGGCCAGGCTGCTGGGGGCGTTCCGCCGCATGCCGCCGGTGGACATGGTCGCGCTGGAGGAGGTGCTGCTGCGCGTCTCGGAGCTGGTGTGCGAGCTCCCGGCGCTGCAGGAACTGGACATCAACCCGCTCATCGCCGACGAGTCCGGCGCCGTCGCGGTGGATGCGCGCGTGGTGCTGCGCCCGGCGCCGCCGCAGCGCGACCGCTACGGCCACATGGCGATCCATCCCTACCCCGCGCAGCTGGTGAGCGCCTGGCAACCCGCGGCCGGCCCGGCGGTGACGGTGCGCCCGATCCGCCCGGAGGACGCCGAGCTCGAGCAGGCGTTCGTGCGCAAGCTCTCGCCCGAGAGCCGCTACTTCCGCTTCATGGACACGATGCGCGAGCTCACGCCCGCGATGCTGGTGCGTTTCACGCAGATCGACTACGACCGCGAGATGGCCTTCGTGGCCACCGTGCCCGAGGGCGCGGGCGAGGCCGAGATCGGCGTGTGCCGCTACGTGACCAATCCCGACGGCGAGAGCTGCGAGTTCGCCCTGGTCATCGCCGACGACTGGCAGCGCAAGGGCCTCGGCCGGCGCCTGATGGGCCAGCTGATCGACGTGGCGCGCGCGCGCGGCCTGCGCTCGATGTTCGGCCACGTGCTGGCCGAGAATCGCGGCATGCTGCAGCTGTGCCAGAGCCTGGGCTTCGCGATCAGCGACAGCCTCGAGGGCGCGATGATCAAGCGCGCCACGCTGCAGCTCGCGGCGAGTTGAGGCTAGCCGCCGGCGGACGCGGCGGGGTTGAACATGTGCAGGATCGCGCGGCGGATTTCCTCGTCGGTCAGGTTGGCCTGGCCGCCGCGCGGCGGCATGCCCCCGTGGCCCCGTATCGCGGAACGCACCAGGGGATCGATTCCCTGCTTCATGCGCGCCACCCAGGCGTCGCGGTCGCCGATCCTGGGTGCGCCGCCCACACCGGCCTCGTGGCACTTCACGCATTGCCCCTTGACCACCTGCGCCCCGCTGCGCTGCGCGGCCAGTTGCTTGCTGTCCACGGGCTCGATCCAGTGGCCGCCGGAGCGGTTGACCATGTAAGTGATGGCGCGCTGGATCTCGAGATCCGACAGGCCGGGACTGCCGCCATGGGCCGGCATGCGCCGGATCCCGTTCAAGGCGTGCTGCGTAAGGGTGGAAATTCCCTGGCTGCTGCGCTTGGCCCAGGCTTTGCGATCGCCGATCCTGGGTGCCCCGTTGGCGCCTGTGCCGTGGCAGGCAGCGCAGGTTGCCTGCACCACCGCCTGCCCGCTGCGATCCGCGCCTTGCGCGGGCAGAGCCGGGACTGCAAGCACCAGCATCGCCAGCATGAACATGTTCCGGCATTGGCCTGCGGCACTCATGGCAATCTCCTTTTTTTCCAGTTTACGCCATGAGAAACCATCCGGTCGCCAACGTATTGACGTGGATCAAGTGTTGCGCCCGCGGAAATCACGCCAGCGACACCGACTGGCCGGCGACGGGCGACACGGCGTTCCAGCCCAGGCGCCTGCCGATTTCCCCGCGTAGCGCATCGGAGGCCGGCGGCTCGCCGTGCACCACGAAGCACTGCCGCGGCGGCTTGCGGAAGCCGCCCAGCCAGCCCAGCAGCGCCGACTGGTCGGCGTGCGCCGACAGGCCGCCGATGGTGAACACGCGCGCGCGCACCGCGTACTCCTCGCCGAAGATGCGCACCGCCGGCGCGCCGTCCACGATGCGGCGCCCCAGCGTGCCGGCGGCCTGGAAACCGGTGAACAGGATCGCGCACTCGGGGCGGGAGATGTTGTGGCGCAGGTGGTGCTTGATGCGCCCGCCCTCGCACATGCCGCTCGCCGAGATGATCGCCGCGCCCCCGCGCACGGCGTTGATCGCCATCGAGTCCTGCGTGCTCTCGGTGAAATGCACGTGCTCCAGCTCCGGCAGCTTCACGTACTTCAGCGTGATGCGCGTGGCGGCGTTCGCCATCGGCGAATCCACGTACACCTCCATCTTCGGCAGGCGCCTTTGCGCGTGCAGCTCGCCGATGAAGTACAGGAGGTCCTGCGTGCGGCCCACGGCGAACGCCGGGATCACCACGTTGCCCCTGCGGCTCGCCATGGTGTCGTTCAGCGCATAGGCGAACTCGTCCAGCGTCTGCGCCAGGTTCTTGTGGTCGCGGTTGCCGTAGGTGGACTCGACCAGCAGCACGTCCGCCTCCGCGATCCGCGTCGGGTCGGCGACGATCGGGTGGCCGGGCTGACCGAGGTCGCCCGAAAATACCAGCTTGGTGGCGCCGAGCCAGATCTCGAGGATCGCCGAGCCCAGGATGTGGCCCGCGTCGCGGAAAGCGCAGCGCACCGACGGATGCGGCTTGACGTCGGCGTCGTAGTCGACCGCCAGCAGGCGCTGCAGGCTCGCCTGCGCCTGCTGTTGCGTATACAGCGGCACACCGCCTTCGCGCTCCGCCTCGCGCTCCTGCAGGTGGCCGCTGTCGGGCAGCATCACGCCGAGCAGGTCGCAGGTCGGCTGCGTGGCGTAGACCGCGCCCTGGAAGCCCTGCGCCACCAGGCGCGGGATCAGCCCGGAATGGTCGATGTGCGCGTGCGACAGCAGCACGAAGGCGATGTCGCGCGGCGCGAAGGCGAAGCGGCCGTTCTTGCGCTCGGCGTCGCGACCGCCCTGGAACATGCCGCAGTCGATGAGAAAACGCACCCCGGCGTGCTCGACCAGGTAGCACGAGCCGGTGACTTCGCCGGCGGCACCGAGGAACGTCAGCTGCACGGCGCGCGGGACTACTTCGTCAGGTGGTAGTGCGACCGGTCCAGGTACAGCGCGATCTCTTCCAGCTCCTCGAAGGTGAAGGCGCGCTTGGTCTGCGGCGCCCAGCGCGCCACCTGGTCGCGCAGGTCGGCCATCGACTTCACCAGGGTCTTGTCGCGCTCGTGCAGCCGCTCGCCGTGGCAGGCGGCGCAGTGCGTCTCGTAGAGCAGCTTGCCGCGCTGCAGGTCCTGCCCCTGCGCGGGCAGGGCGCAGGCGAGCAGCAGCAGGCTAGCGATTGACTTCGTCGGCACGGCGCCGAAGATAGCACGTGAAGGCGCTCGAGGAGGCGGCGAAGGCCCAGCACAGGAAGAAGCCGATCGAGTACACCGCCAGCCGGCCCAGGCTGGTCGGCTGGCCGAAGACGTACAGTTCCTGCGGGTCGAACACGGTGAAGAACAGCACCTCGCCCACGCCGCCGACGATGAACGACGGCCACAGGATCAGCATCCAGTTCCTCATGGCCCCTCCCGCACCACGCGCCATTCGCGGCGCGGATCCTCCAGCACCACGCTCCAATGCCCCGCCGGCAGCGGCGGCAGCTCGGCCTCGTACACCCCCGGCGCCACCGGCGCGAGGCGCAGCCGTACGTCGTAGCCGGCGCGGGTGGCGTGCGCGAGATGCGCCAGCAGCGCCG
>JBGPPD010000051.1:0-15769 GCA_041488375.1 Gammaproteobacteria bacterium
CGCCTACTACAATCCGCGCGTGCCCCGCCTTCGCCTGCTCCTCCTGGCCGCCGCGCTGACCGCCTCCGCGGCCGGCGCGCGTGAGCTGCCCCGGCCGGTGCTCGAGGCGCTGCGCGCCGCCGGCGTGCCGGCCTCCAGCGTCGCCGTCGTGGTGCAGGACCTCGACGCGGCGCGTCCCGCGCTGAGCCACAACGCGCGCGTGGCGATGAACCCCGCCTCGGTGATGAAGCTGGTCACCACTTTCGCCGCGCTGGAACTGCTCGGCCCGGCCTACCACTGGAAGACCGAGGCCTACGTCACCGGCACCCTGCGCGACGGCGTGCTGCAGGGCGACCTCGCCCTCAAGGGCTACGGCGACCCCAAGCTCGACTACGAGAGCTTCTGGCTGCTGCTGCGCGCGCTGCGCGGCAAGGGGCTCACCGAGTTGCGCGGCGACCTGCTGCTCGACCGCAGCTTCTTCGCCCCGGGCAACGGCGACGCGGCGCACTTCGACGGCGACCCGCTGCGGCCCTACAACGTGCTGCCCGACGCGCTGCTCGCGAACTACAAGTCGCTGCGTTTCGCCTTCGTGCCCGAGGCGGAGGGCAACGCGGTGCACATCTACGTCGAGCCGCGGCCGCCGGCGCTCGAGGTGCTCAACGCCCTGCGCCTCGCGCCGCAGGGCAACTGCCCCGAGGGCCGCGCTTTCCGCGAGATCCTGCAGGGCAGCTTCGAGGCCGGGCCGCCGCCGCGCGCCGCCTTCGCCGGGCGCTACCCGCTCGCCTGCGGCGAGAAGGAGGTGAACGTCGCGCTGCTCCCGCCCAACGAGCAGGTCGCCGGCATGTGGCGCGAGCTCTGGGGCGAGATCGGCGGGCGCTGGAGCGGTGCGGTGCGCGAGGCGCCGGTGCCCGAGGGGGCGCGGCTGCTGCACACGCAGGATTCGGTGCCGCTCGCGCAGATCGTGCGCGACATCAACAAATTCTCCAACAACGTGATGGCGCGGCAGCTCTACCTCACGCTCGCCACCACGCTCGCCGAGCCGCCCGCGCGGCCGGACGCCGCGGCGCGCGTGCTGCGCGCCTGGCTCACCGCCAAGGGCATCGCCGCGCCGGAGTATTCGAACGAGAACGGCTCGGGCCTGTCGCGCACCGACCGCATCAGCGCCGCCAGCCTCGCCGCGCTGCTGCAGGCGGCCTGGCGCAGCGCGGTGATGCCGGAGTACGTGGCCTCGCTGCCGCTGGCGGCGATGGACGGCACGATGAAGAAGCGCCTGGTGGGCGAGCCGCCGGCGGGCAAGGCGCACATCAAGACCGGACTGCTGAACGACGTGCGCTCGATGGCCGGCTACGTATTCGACAGCAAGGGGCGGCGCAAGGTGGTGGTGATGCTGATGAACCACCCCAACGCGCCCGACGCCGAGGCCGCCAGCGACGCCCTGCTGCGCTGGGCCTACGACGGGAAATAGGGCCAGGCCCTATTTCTTCGCCAGGCGCGCGGCGATCATCGCCGCCGGCATCGGCTTGCCGAAGAAGTAGCCCTGGCCCTGCCCGCAGCCTTGGCGCAGCAGGAACTCGACGTGCCGCTCGGTCTCGATGCCCTCGGCGATCACGTCATAGCGCAGATTCCGCGCCATCTCGATCACCATCTTCACGATCGCGGCCGCATTCGGGTCCGAGAGCGCCGCATCGACGAAGCCGCGGTCGATCTTGAGCGCCGAGAGCGGCAGGCGCGTGAGGTAGGCGAGGCTCGAGTAGCCGGTGCCGAAGTCGTCGACCGAGATGCGCATGCCGGAGGCGCGCAGCGCGCGCAACTGGCCCGCGGCGTCCCAGGAGTCCTCCATCAGGCAGCTCTCGGTGACCTCCAGTTCGAGCAGCGAGCCGGGGATGCCCCGCTGCGCCAGCACCCGGCCGATGACCGCGTCGAGATCGCGCTGGCGGAACTGCTTCGCCGAGAGGTTGACCGCAATCGGCACCGGCGCCAGCCCGGCGCGCGCCCAGCCGTCCAACTGCCTGCAGGCTTCGGCGAGCACCCACTCGCCGACGGGCACGATGAGCCCGGTCTCCTCGAGCGCAGGCACGAACTCGGCGGGCGGCACCAGGCCAAGCTCGGGGTGGCGCCAACGCAGCAGCGCCTCCATGCCGTTCATCGTGCCGGTGGCGAGGTCGACCTTGGGCTGGTAGTGCAGCTCGAACTCCGAGTGCTCCACCGCCCGGCGCAGGTCGCTGTTGAGCTGCAGCATCGCTCCGGCGCGCGCGTTCATTTCCGCGGCGTAGAAGCAGTAGCCGTTGCGCGACGCTTCCTTGGCGCGGTACATCGCCACCTCGGCGCGCTGCAGCAGCCCCTGCGCGTCGCCGCCGTCCTGCGGGAAGATCGACACGCCGATGCTCGCGGTGACGAAGGTCTCGCGCCCGCCGAGGTCGAAGGGCGCGTCGAACGAATCGAGCATCTTGCGCGCCACCACGGCGGCGGTCTCCGACTGCGGCAGCGCGCCGATCACCACGGCGAATTCGTCGCCGCCGAGCCGGCCCACGGTGTCCTCGATGCGCACGCAGGCCCTGAGGCGCTCGCCAACCTGCGCCAGCAGCTTGTCGCCGGTGCGTCGGCCGAGGGTGTCGTTCACGAGCTTGAAGCGGTCCAGGTCCACGAGCAGCACCCCCGCGCCACCGCCATGGCGCCGCGACTGCGCGATCAGCTGCTCGAGCCGCTCCTCGACGAGCCTGCGGTTGGGCAGGCCGGTCACGGCGTCGATGCGCGCGAGCTGGTGCAGCGTCTCCTCTGCGCTGCGAAAGCGCTGCTCCGTGCGCTCGAGCTGTTCCTGCGTGCGTCGCTGGCCTTCGGCCAGGCGCAGCAGCCGCGCGATGGTGTCCGCGCTCAGCGTTCCCTTGTGCAGAATTTCGTACGCCCCCGCCTCCTCGGCCTCCTCGTCCAGCCCCGCGCGTTCCTCCGAGGTGACCACGATGATCGGGCAGCGCGTGGCGGCGCGCACGCGCTGCAGCGTCGCCAGGCCCTGGCTGTCCGGCAGGTTCAAGTCGAGCAGCACCAGGTGCACGGTTTGCGAGCCGAGGATCGCCAGCGCCTGCGCCATGCTGGCCGCACGCAGCGCCGTGGAGGCGCCGCGCCCGGCCTTGGCGACGGCCGCCTGCGCGACCATCGCGTCCGCGGCGTTGTCCTCCACGACCAGGACGCACAGGGCCTGTGCCGGCTCGGGCAAGCGCGTCTGCTGGTGGGGGGCGATCACGGTGCCCGCAGGATGCACCGGCAGCGAGCGCGTGTGCAATGTCCGCAGCCCGCCGCAGAGTGAAAAATCACCGAAGAGCGGTCAATCCTTGCAAATCCCGCTCGACGGCAGCTCGCGGCTTATCCTCAAGTCCTGAGGCTGGACGCGCAGTGCGGCTACAGCGGCCGGATCTCGACCTTGCGGAACTTCACCACGCCGGCGGCGTACTGCAGCCCGATGCGGCCGTCGCGCAGTTTGCTGTCGTTCATGTCGACCGTCTTCACCCCGTTGAGCACCAGCACGATGTGCGTGCCCTGGACGCTGATCTCGTAAGTATTCCACTTGCCGCCCGCCTTGGGCATCGGCACCACCTTGGCGAAGTTCGTCACTGCGCCGGTGCCGTAGCTGGGGTCCGGGCGCTGATCGAAGATGTTCGCCTCGTAGCAGATCTGGTCGGTCAGGACCTCCGGATTGCCGCAGCGCATGTAGATGCCGCTGTTCGCGTCGTCGCTCACCCAGAACTCGGCCTTCAGTTCGAAGTCCTTGTAGACGTCGTTGGTCACCAGGAAGCCGTTGTCCTTGCCGGTCTTGGCGTCGGCCACGACGACGCCGCCTTCGATCCGCCAGTTGGCCTTGCCGACCGTGTACCACTGGCTGAGGCTGCTGCCGTCGAACAGCGTGACCCAGCCCCCCGACCCCGGGCCGGAGGCGCAGCCCACAAGTCCCGCTGCGATCAGGACCATCCCCGCGACGATTCCAGGCAAGCGATTCATGTGCTCTCCTCCTTATTGAAGACGCCGCAACCCCCGGCTTTGGCCGCCAGAGGATGTGCCGAACCAACCCCCCGCGTCAACACCGTTTTGCTACTCTTCGCGGCTGCATCCACAGGAGGAGTCCCCCATGACGCAACCCGCGAGGCTCGCCGCCGCCGCGCTCGCCGCCTGCATCGCGGCCGGCGCGCAGGCCGCCGACTACACCATGCGCCTCTCGCACCAGTTCCCGCCCGCGCACCACTCGGCCAAGAACCTGGAGCAGTTCGCCGCCGACGTGAAGGCCAACACCAACGGCAAGGTCGAGGTGCAGATCTTCGGCGCGGCGCAGCTCTACAAGCCCGCCCAGCACCATGCCGCGGTCGCCGGCGGCAAGATCGAGTCGGCGATCATGTTGAGCTTCCAGTGGGGCGGCACGATCCCCGAGATGAACGCCACCGTGATCCCGTACTTCATGTCCTCGGTCGAGAAGATGCGCAGGTTCCGCGGCTCGGAGGCGCAGAAGCTGCTCGACGCGAAGATGGAAGCGAAGGGCGTGACCAACATCGCCTGGCTGGTGGACGCGAACGACGGCATCTTCACCTCGGCCAAGGCGCCGCTGCTCAGCCCCGCGGACTTCAAGGGCGTGAAGGTGCGCGGCCTGTCCAAGCTCTTCGACGCGGGCCTGGAGTCGATGGGCGCGGCGCCCTCGCCGATGCCGGCGCCCGAGGTGTACCAGGCGCTGCAGACGGGCGTGCTCGACGCGGGCTTCACCGGCGTCAAGGCCGCCAGCAGCCGGCGCTTCTACGAGGTACAGAAATTCGGCGTCGCCTCCAACATCATCCTCGCCTACGACAACCTGGTGGTGAACCCCGCCTGGTGGAACGGCCTGCCCGCCGACGCGAGGAAAGGCATCCTCGCCGCGGTGGCCGCGGCCGAGGCGCGCATCATGCCGGCGAGCGACGGCATCCCGGCGGCGGACATCCAGGCGCTGCGCGACAAGGGCATGAACGTCGCCGTGCTCACCAAGGCGCAGGAAAAGACCATGGCCGAGGCCATGCAGCCGGCCGTGCTCAAGGCGTTCAGCGCCTCGAGCCCCGACGCGGCGAGGCTGATCGAGTTGATCAACGCTCTCTGAGCGCGCCGGCATCGTGCAGCGCGCCCTCGCGCTCGCCGCGCGCGTCCTCGGCGCCCTGACCCGGGCCGCGCTCGCGGCCTCCGCCCTGGGCGTGCTCGCCTCGCTCGCGCTCATCGCCTGGGCGGTGACGCTGCGCTACGGCTTCAACCGCCCGCCCGCGTGGGTGGACGACGTGGTCGCCTTCGCGCTGGTGGGCATCGTCATGCTCGGCGCGGCGGACGTGCTGCGCCGGGGCGAGCACATCGGCGTGGACCTGCTCACCTCGCGCCTCGGGCCGCGCGCGCGGCGCTGGGCCGAGGCCTGGGCCGCGCTCGCCGTGCTCGCCGTGTCGCTCGTGCTGATGGGCAACGGCTGGAGCACGGCGATGTTCTCGCGCCAGCTCGGCATCCTCGCCGAGGGCAACGTGGAGGTCCCGGTGTACTGGCTGCAGCTCCTGCTCCCGCTCGGCGGCGCGCTGATGGGGCTGGTGGCGCTCGAGACACTCGCGCGCCTGGCGGCGGGCGCGCCGCCGGTCGCGACGCCGCACGACCCGGAGAGCCCCGAGTGAGCGTCGCGCTGATCTTCGCCGTCCTGGTGCTGGTGCTGTTCACCGGGCTGCCGATCTTCGCCGGGCTGCTGCTGGTCGGCGGCGCCCTGCTCATCGGCACGCAGGGCGGCCTGGGCTCGATCTCCGAGATCATCTACGGCGAGCTGAACCGCTACCTGCTGGTGGCGATCCCGCTGTTCGCCTTCATGGCGCACCTCATGATCCGCAGCCGCATCGTGGACGACCTCTACGGCACCGCCTACACGCTCACGCGCCACCTGCCCGGCGGGGTCGGCATTGCCACCATCGCCGCCTGCACCCTGTTCGCCGCCATCTCGGGCTCGAGCGTGGCCACCGCGCTCACCATCGGCTCGGTGGCCATCCCGCAGATGATCCGCTACGGCTTCGAGCCGAAAGTCGCCTACGGCCTGGTCGCCGCGGGCGGCACGCTCGGCATCCTCATCCCGCCCTCGGGGCCGATGGTGCTCTACGGCGTGGTGAGCGACACCTCGATCGGCGCGCTGTTCATGGCGGGAATCGTCCCTGGCCTGCTGATGGCGGGAATCTTCACCGCCTGGATCATGGCCTCGACGGCCTTCGGGCGCCGCCCCGTGCGGCGAGCGCCTCGCGCCTCGATGCGCGAGGCGCTCGCGGCCCTGCGCAAGTCGGTCTGGGCGCTGTCGCTGCCGGCGCTGGTGCTGGGCGGCATGTACGCGGGCGTGTTCACGGCCACCGAGGCGGCCGCCGCCGGGGCGGTGCTCGCGCTGGTCGTCGGCGTCGCGGTCTATCGCACGCTCGGGCGGCGCGAGATTTGGGACTCGGCGCTGGATGCGAGCCGCACCTCGGCGATGCTGTTCATGATCCTCGCCGGCGCCTCGGTGTTCGGCTTCGTGCTCACCAAGATGCGCATCCCGCACCAGATCGTGGAGCTGGTGGCCTCGATGAACATGGGGCCCATGAGCTTCCTGGTCGCCATGATGGCGCTGCTGTTCGTGCTCGGGATGTTCCTCGAGACCATTTCCATCATCCTCATCACCACGCCGGTGATCCTGCCGGCCATGGCGCACCTGGGCATCAACCCGATCTGGTACGGCATCCTGCTGACCATCAACATGGAGCTGGCGCTCATCACGCCGCCGGTGGGCATGAATCTGTTCACCATCAAGGCGGTGACCAAGGCGCCGCTCGGCCTGATCATCCGCGGCTCGGCGCCCTATGTGCTGCTGATGATCCTGTGCCTCGCCCTGGTGATGGCCTTCCCGCAGATCGCGCTGTGGCTGCCGGGGACCATGCTCAGCCAGCGCTGACGGGGGCGCGCCGATGCGCTACCTTGCGCTCCCAGGGAGGTGGCGCATGGCGAACGAAAACGAAATCCTGCTCACGGTGTTCCTCAGGCACCAGCAGGACAAGAACCTGGGCGAGATCAACGCCAAGCTCGAGGCGACGGGCTTCTGGAAGCAGTTCCCGCCGCAGGGCATCGAGGTCGCGTCCTGGTACGTGATGATGGGCATCGGCCAGGTGGTGACGCTGCGCGTGCCGGCGCAGCGCCTGCGCGAGGTGAACCTCGCGCTGGAGAAGTGCGCCTGGGGCGCCTTCGCCACCGAGTTCTACCCGACCTACGACTTCCGCGCGGTGTGGGAAGGGCTGCGCGCGAAGCAAACCTAAATGGGGACAGACCCCATTTTTCTCATTTGGCGGCCCCGGCGCCTGCGTATTGCGCCGGCCACGTAGCCACCACTGGTGGCTTTCCTGATGTCGTGCACGAGTTCCGGGTCGAGTTCGTCCTCGAACAGTTCGCGGTAGTCCGCAACGCCCGGGTAGGCCGGATGCGGTTCGATCAGGGGGTCGGGCTTGCCCTCGGCGTTCGCGCGAAAGCTCGACCAGCGATATTCCCGCGCATGCCTGACCATCCCCGCGCTCACGGGATTGAGCTCCACGTACCGATAGCAAGCGAGGGCGTACCGGTCGGAAGTCACGAGGCACGAGCGGAAGCGCCCCTCCCAGAGGCTGCCCGTGCGATCCCGGGCCCGGTTGACATGCTGCGTGTAGCACTGCGCAAGGTGCTTCATCATGAGCGCGCAGCCCTCTTCCGCCCGTGGCGTCAGGAGAAGGTGCACGTGGTTGGTCATCAGGCAGTACGCGTGCACCGAGCAAGCATGCTGGCGGGCGAAGCCGCAAAGGAGCCGGAGGTAGAGCGCATAGTCCTCGTCGCTGAAGAAGCACCGGCCGCGGTTGTGGCCGCGATGCCTTACGTGAAGGGCCAGGCCAGGAACGACGACGCGGGCGGTGCGGGGCATGGCTTTCCAACGAACTTCCGGGCCGGCAGTTGACAGCCAAATGAGAAAAATGGGGTCTGTCCCCATTTAGAATGCGCGCGAAGAAAAGCTGAATGGGGACAGACGGCATTTAGAATGCCGGGGAGTGCCATGAGCGTCGTTCACCAGCAGGGCCGCTGCACGTCCGGCGGCCTCGAGATCGCCTACCGCCGGGTAAATCGGGGTCAGACCCCGATTTTGTTCGTCCACGGCTTGTCGTTCTTTTCCTACGACTGGCTGGAGGCGGCCGCCGCCCTCGAGGGCGACTGCGTGTGCATGGACATGCGCGGCTTCGGCGACTCCGCCTGGACGAAGGACTATTCGGTGCCGGCGATGGCGCTCGACCTGGGCGCGGTGCTGGACCACCTCGGCTGGTCGCGCGCGATCGTGATCGGCCACTCGATGGGCGGGCGCAACGCGGCGTACTTCGCGGCAAAGAACCCGCAGCGCGTGGCGGGCCTGGTGCTGGTGGACTATTCGCCCGAGATCGCCCCCGCCGGCTCGCTACGCGTGGCGCAGAACGTCGCCGGCGTGCCCGACGCCTTTGCCTCGATCGAGGCCGCGATGGCGCACTTCAAGGCCGGACCCGAAAAGCGCGAGCGCTTCGAGCAGTACCTCAAGCCCGTGCCCGGCGGCTTCGCCGTCAAGCGCGACACGCACTTCCGCGACCAGTTCCGCAGGACCCTGGAAACCGGCGAGCGCGCCAAACCCGGCGTGGATATGTGGCAGGTGCTGGGCGAGCTGCGCATGCCCACGCTCGCCCTGCGCGGCGCGCGCTCGGACCTGTTCGCGCCGCAGACGGCGGCGAAAGTGCGCGCCGCCAATGCGCGCATCCAGCTTGCCGAAGTGGACGGCGGCCACAACCTCGCGGCGGACAACCTGCCGGGATTCCTCGCCGCCGTCCGCCCCTTTATCGCAGCGCTGCAGGAGAAAAGCCATGCACACGCGCGGCATTGACCACCTCGCCATCGTCTCGGACGACATGCCCACCGCGCTGGACTTCTACACGCGCGTGATGGGTTTCCAGCTGGTGCACGCGCGCCGCGTGCCCTTCGAGGCCGACCGCTGGCAGCCCCCCTACGACAACCTGCGCCACTACTTCTTCGACATGGGCAACGATTCCCTCTTCGCCGTGTTCGAGTATCCGAAGGGCCTGGCCAGGCAGGTGCGCGACCACGTGGGCGGCATGCAGCACGTCGCCTTCCACGTGCCGCCGGAGAAGTTCGACGCGATGGTCGCGCACGTGAAGTCCTGCGGCGTGCGCGTCATCGGCCCGGTGCCCCTCGGCGGGCGCTTCTGGTCGGCGTACTTCCTCGATCCCTTCGGCATCCGCCTGGAGATCGCCACCGACCGCAGCGGCGAGAGCCGCGGCGTGATCGAGTCGGTGCGCCAGACCGAGGCCGAGGCGCGCGCCGAGCTCGAGACGCTGTTCTCCGACCCGCGGGAAGTCGAGAAATGGCTGCGGCAGATGCCGCTCAAGCAAGGGGCCCACGCATGAAAGCGCCGTTCCGCGCCGACCAGGTCGGCAGCCTGCTGCGCCCGGCGGAGCTCGCCGAGGCGCGCAGGAAATTCAAGGCGGCGGGACTCGACGCCGCGGCGTTGAAAGCGGTGGAGGACCGCTGCATCCGCGCGGCGGTGGCCCGGCAGGAGTCCATCGGCCTGCAGGCGGTCACCGACGGCGAGATGCGCCGCGACTACTGGCACCTCGACTTCGTGAAGCAGCTGGGGGGCGTGACGCTCAAGCAGGCCGTGGGCATGACCTTCCAGGCGCAGGACGTGCCGCCGATGACCACCATCACCGGCAAGGTGCGCTTCGACAAGCCGATCTTCACCGAGCACTTCGCCTTCCTCAAGGCGGCGACGAAGAACACGCCCAAGCTCACCATCCCCGCGCCCGCGGCGCTGCATTTTCGCGGCGGCCGCAACGCCGTGTCGCGCGAGGCGTATCCGGACCTGAAGGAGTTCTGGAGGGATGCGGCGGCGGCGTATCGCCAGGCGATCGCCGCGATCGCCAAGGCGGGCTGCACCTACCTGCAGCTCGACGACGTGAGCTTCGCCTACCTGTGCGATTCCAAGGTGCGCGAGAACTTCCGCGCCAACGGCGACGATCCGGCGACGCTGCACCACACCTACGCCGAGGCAATCAACGGCGCGCTGAAAGACCGGCCCGCGGGCATGAGCGTCACCATGCACACCTGCCGCGGCAACTTCCGCAGCGCCTGGTTCGCCTCGGGCGGCTACAACGACGAGGTGATCGAGGCCATGTTCTCCACCGCGGTGGACGGCTACTTCATGGAGTACGACACCGAGCGCGCGGGCGGCTTCGAGCCGCTGCGCCTGCTGCCCAAGGGCAAGAAGGTGGTGCTGGGGCTGGTGACCACCAAGCTCGGCGCGCTCGAATCCAAGGACGCGCTCAAGCGCAAGATCGACGAGGCGGCGAAGTTCGTGCCGCTGGAGAACCTGTGCCTCTCCCCGCAGTGCGGCTTCGCCAGCACCCACCACGGCAACGCCCTCTCCGAGGAGGAGCAGTGGCGCAAATTGCAGCTCGTGGTCGAGGTTGCCTCGGAGGTGTGGAAGTAGGGTGGGCCAGAAAAAATCGGGGTCAGACCCCAATTTTCTGTCAACGGGGCGCGCGTCGCCCCGTTTCTGTTGCATGGCTCGGAAGATCCGCTTCTTCTTGCCGGGGGTCGCAATGCACATCACCCAGCGTGGGAACAACCGGGGTGATTGTTTCCGGAAAGAATCCGACTATCTGGTTTACCTGTCTCACCTGCATGAGCTTGCGGCAGGCCTCGACTGCGCCGTGCACGCCTACTGCCTGATGACCAACCACGTGCATCTTCTTTTGACGCCGCCGACAGGAAAGGCGTGCATTCTGCTCATGAAGAATCTCGGACAAAGATACGTCCAATACTTCAATCGCACGCACGGGCGAACGGGTTCTCTATGGGAGGGCAGATATCACTCCTGCGTCGTGGAATCCGCACGCTATGCCCTCGCATGCCATCGCTACATTGAATTCAATCCAGTGCGCGCCGGCATCGTCAGCGATCCGCGCGCGTACCCGTGGTCAAGTCACCGTGCCAATGCGGGATTCGCGGCCAGCCGCATTGTCACGCCCCACGCAGAGTATCTGGCCCTGTCCGACAACGCGGGCATTCGTCATGCGGCCTACCGCAGCCTGTTCGAACAGGCGATCGAGCCATCCGATCTGGACCGGATTCGTGAAGCGACGCTTGGCGGCTACCCCTTAGGCAGCGACCGCTTCAAATCTCATGTCGAAATGCGATTGGGACAAAGACTTGAGCGTCGACGCCCTGGTCGCCCGCGGAAATTGGGGTCTGACCCCGATTTTCAGATTCCGCGGTAGAGCCAGTCGAATTCGGCGTGGCTCTCGGGATCGCGGCGGCGCAGCAGCTCGTTCCTCAGTTCCCTCGCGCCGCCGTCCACGTGCAGCACCTCGCCGAAGAAGCGCGAGCTGAGCACCACGCGCGCGCTGCGGTTCATGCGCTCGCGCTGGTAGGCGAGGAACGCCGGCTCGAAGTCCTCGCCCGCCGCCGCCACCTTGTCGGCCAGCACCACCGCGTCCTCGATCGCCATCTGCGCGCCCTGCGCCAGGTACTGCAGGGTCGGGTGCGCCGCGTCGCCCAGCAGCGTTACGCGGCCCTTGCTCCAGTTGGTCGCCGGGTCGCGGTCGTGCAGCACCCAGTTGCGCTCGCGCGACACATAGCGCAGCACCTCGCGCACGTGCGGGTGCGTGCGCGCGAAGGCCTGCTCCAGCTCGTCGGGCGCGCCGGCGTCCTTTTCGCCGCGGCGGAAACGCCCGCTGACGATGGTGGCGACGTTGTTCATCACCGTGCCGCCGCGCAGGCGGTACTGCACCAGGTGCAGGTCCGGCCCGCCCCAGATGGTCATGGCCTCGGCACGGCTGCGATCGGCGATCTGGTCCATCGGCACCACGCCGCGGTAGACGAAATGCCCCGCCGCGCGCGGCGCGCCGTCGCCGATCACCGACTGGCGCGTCGGCGAGCGCAGGCCGTCGGCGCCGAGGAGCGCGGCGCCCTCGTATTCGGCGCCGTTCTCGCAGCGCACCCGCACCGCGCCGCCGCGCTCCTCGAAGCCGGCGACGCCGCGCGAGGTCTCCAGCGCGATCTCGCCGCGCGCGCGGCAGGCCTTGAGGATCTCGCCGTGCAGGTCGCGCCGGTGCACCACGAAGTAGCGGTAGCCGTAGCGCTGGCGGAAGAATTTGCCCACCGCGATGCGCGTGATCTCGCGGTTGTCGAGCGCGTCCGCGAAAATGAGCGCGTCGGGGAAGAAGGAGTGCGCCTCGATCGCCTCGAGCACGCCCAGCCGCTCGAGCATCCTGGCCACGTTCGGCCCCATCTGGATGCCGTAGCCGATCTCGCCGAACTCGGCGGCCTTCTCCAGCACGCGCACGCGCCGGCCCTTGAGCGCGAGCGCCAGCGCCGCGGCCAGGCCGCCGATGCCGCCGCCGGCGACGAGGATCTCTTTCATATCCCGAGCAGCGCGGGCAGCCAGGAGACGAGCCCCGGCACCGCGATGAGCAGCAGCACCAGCACGAAGTCCGCCACCAGGTAGGGCAGCGTGCCGAGGTAGATTTTCGCCACCGGGATCTCCGGGTGCTGCGCCTGGATCACGAACACCGTCATGCCGGTGGGCGGGCTGATCAGCCCGATGGTGCACATCACCGTGACGAAGATGCCGAACCAGATGCCGTCGTAGCCGATGCCGGCGATGAGCGGCAGCGTCACCGGCACCGTGACCAGGATCGTGCTCACCTCGTCCAGGAACGTGCCCAGCAAGAAGTAGAGCATCGTCACCGCGAACAGGATCCACCCCGGCGCGAGCCCCGCGCCCTGCACGTACTGCGCGAGCAGGTTGGGCACCTGCGTCAGCACCACGAAGCGCGCGAAGATGAACGCGCCCACCACGATGAAGAAGATCATCGCCGTGGCGTACACCGATTCGAGCATCGCTTCCACCAGGCCGCGCCAGCCCATGGCGCGCGTGGCGAAGGCGATGAGGATCGCGGCGAAGGCGCTCACGCCCGCCGCCTCGGTGGGCGAGAACCAGCCCAGGTAGATGCCCACCACCGCGAGGAAGAACAGCAGCGCCAGCTTCCACATCTTGGCCAGCGCGCGCACGCGCACCGCGAGCGGCAGCGAGGGCGCCTTGGGCATCAGCCCGGGGCGCAGGCGCGCCGTCACGCTCACGGTGATCACGTAGAGCACCGCGAGCACGATCCCGGGCACCATCGAGGCGGCGAAGAGCTTGGGCAGCGACTGCTCGGCCACGATCGAGTACACCGCCAGCATCACCGAGGGCGGGATCAGGATGCCGAGCGTGCCCGCCGAGGCGACCGAGCCCGCCGCGAAGCCCGCGTCGTAGCCGTAGCGCTGCATCTCCGGGATCGACACCTTGGAGAAGGTCGCCGCGGTGGCGATCGAGGAGCCGCAGATCGAGCCGAAGGCCGCGCAGGCGCCGATGGTCGCGCTCGCCAGCGCGCCGCGCACGCCGGAGAACACCGCGTTGGAGGCATCGAACAGCTCCCTCGCCATGTTGGCGCGCGAGGCCACCGCGCCCATCAGGATGAAAAGGGGGATCACCGAGAGCGAGTACGCGCTCGCCAGATTGAACGGCACCGTGCCGAGCATCCTGAGCGCGTGCGTCCAGCCGTCCAGCGCGGCGTAGCCGCACAAGCCGGAGACGGCGAGCGACACGGCGATCGGCACGCGCGCGAAGATCAGGAGCAGCAGCCCGAGCACGCCGAGCGCGCCGATCACTGCGACGCTCACTTCGCGCCCTTCGCCCCGAGGAGCATCGCCGCGGCGGCGAGGCAGGCGCCGATCATGCCGGCGAGCACCGGGATCCAGTACCACAGGCGCGGCATCGCGAGGTCGGAGGTCACGTCATGGAACGCCACCGCGTCGCTCGCGGCGATCCAGCCCTGCCAGGCCATCGCCGCGAGCAGCGCCACGGCGATCGCCAATGACAGGCGCTTCAGGACAGGCACCCAGCGCGGCGCGGCCCCGTCGATAAGGTCCACCACGATGTGCTCGTCGCGCAGGAACGCCGCCGGCAGCGCGAGGAAGAAGGTGCAGGCGAGCAGCAGCTCCACGAGTTCGAAGGTGCCGCGGATCGGCCGGTTGCAACAGGCGCGCAGCAGCACGTCCGCGACCGTGACCAGCACCATCGCCGCCAGCGCGACGGCGGCAGCCCAGCCGCACAGCATGGAGAAAACCGGGGTCAGACCCCGATTTCGGGAAGGATCGCTCAAAGCGATTTGCGGAGGCGAAATCGGGGTCTGACCCCGATTTAATTCCAGAAGTTCTTCGAGGTCTTGGCGTGCTTCTCGGAGAGCGAGCGCATCATGTCGTACACCGCGCGCGCCGGCAGGCCCTTGGCCTCGTAGCCCTTGATGGTGGTCTCGGCCACCTCGGCGCCCACCGCGCGGATTTTCGCGGTGTCGGCGGCGGAGAGCTTGATCGCCTCGCCGCCCGCGTCCATCAGCGCCTTCTTGCCCGGCACGTCCAGGCCGTCCCAGGCCTGGCCGATCTCCTTTTCCTTGCCGGTGGTGGTGTCCATCACCAGCTTCTGCAGCTCGGGCGGGAGCTTGGCCCAGAAGTCCTCGTTCATCGCCAGGCCGAAACTCGAGACGTAGGAGTACAGCTCGGTCGAGTACTTGACCGTGCCGCCCATCTTGAAGGCGATGCCCGCGCCGCCGTAGTCGATGAACACGCCGTCGATGGTGCCCTTTTGCAGCTGCTCGACCTGCTCGGGCGGCGGCACGCCCACCGGCGTCGCGCCGAGCGCGGCCACCAGTTCGCGGATCGTCGGGTTGGAGAAGCGGATGCGCAGGCCCTTCAGGTCGTCCAGGCTGCGGATCGGCTTTTTCGTGGTGTGCACGCCGCCGGGCTGGTGCGTGAACAGGATCAGGGGCTTCACGCCCTTGTGCTCGGCGTCGAGGTACTTCGAGCGCAGCTCGTGGTCGTTGAGCACCTTGGTGCCGATCTCGGCGCTGCCCACCATGAACGGCAGGCTGACGATCTCGGTGAGCGGGAAGCGCCCCGGCGTGCCGCCGTGCAGGAACCACGCCACGTCGGCCTGCCCGGTGCGCGCGAAATCGTAGTGCTGCGGCGTCGGGCCCATCTGCGCCGCCGGGAAGCGCTTCACCACGATGCGCCCGCCCGAGCCTTTTTCGAGCTGGTCGGCCCAGCGGATCAGCCATTGCGACATGGCGTGCGGGTCGATGACGAAATAGGCGAGCTTCATCTCGATTTTCTGCTGCGCCTGGGCGCCGGCGGCAAGCCCGAAAGCGAGCGCCGCCACGCCAATGCGTGCGAATTTCATGGGTTCCCCTCCCTCGATCTGCGTTGTGAATTGATTATATAGTTCCCCCCGGCGTACGCCATGACCGATCTCTGGGAAAACCCGATGGGCACCGACGGATTCGAGTTCATCGAATACGCGGCGCCCGACCCCAGGGCGATGGGCGCCCTGTTCGAGCGCCTGGGGTTCAGGGCCATCGCGCGCCACCGGCACAAGAACGTGCTGCTGTACCGCCAGGGCGGGATCAATTTCATCGTCAACGCGGAACCCGATTCGTTCGCGCAGCGCTTCGCGCGCCAGCACGGGCCGAGCATCTGCGCCATCGCGTTTCGCGTGGCCGACGCCAAGGCCGCCTACGAGCGCGCGATCTCGCTCGGCGCCTGGGGCTATGCGGGCACCGCCGGCCCCGGGGAGCTCAATATCCCGGCGATCAAGGGCATCGGCGACTCGGTCATCTACTTGATCGACCGCTGGCGCGGCAAGGGCGGCAAGCAG
>JBGPPD010000052.1:0-15554 GCA_041488375.1 Gammaproteobacteria bacterium
CCAAGGTGTTCGTCATCGTCTCCCTGTTCCTGTGGATCCGGGCGACGTTTCCGCGCTACCGCTACGACCAGATCATGCGCCTGGGCTGGAAGATCTTCATCCCGCTGACGCTGGTGTGGATCGCGGTGATCGGCCTGTGGATGCAGACGCCCTGGAGCTTGTGGAAATGATCGCGCGCGTGGCCGATTTCTTCCGCTCGTTCCTGCTGCTGGAGCTGCTGCGCGGCATGATGCTGACCGGGCGGCACCTGTTCGCGCGCAAGATCACGGTGCAGTTCCCGGAGGAGAAGACGCCGCAGAGCCCGCGCTTCCGCGGCCTGCACGCGCTGCGCCGCTACCCCAACGGCGAAGAGCGCTGCATCGCCTGCAAGCTGTGCGAGGCGGTGTGCCCGGCGCTCGCCATCCACATCGAGTCCGAGGCGCGCGCCGACGGCACGCGCCGCACCACGCGCTACGACATCGACCTGGTGAAGTGCATCTTCTGCGGCTTTTGCGAGGAAGCCTGCCCGGTGGACGCCATCGTCGAGACGCGCATCCTCGAGTACCACGGCGAGAAGCGCGGCGACCTGTATTACACCAAGCCGATGCTGCTGGCGGTCGGGGACCGCTACGAGGCGCAGATCGCCAGGGACCGCGCCGACGACTCGGCGTACCGCTGAACGCGACATTCCCCCGCCCGGATGATTGAGACCGCAGTCTTCTACGTGTTCGCCGCGATATTGCTGCTGGCCGCGCTGCGCGTGATCACCGCGCGCAACCCGGTGCACGCGGCGCTGTACCTGGTGCTGGCGTTCTTCACCGCCGCGGGCATCTGGCTGCTGCTGCGCGCAGAGTTCCTCGCCATCGCCCTGGTGCTGGTGTACGTGGGCGCGGTGATGGTGCTGTTCCTGTTCGTGGTGATGATGCTGGACATCAACCTGGAGCGGCTGCGCGAGGGCTTCTGGAAGAACCTGCCGCTGGCGGTGGTGGTGGGCGGGGTGATGGCCTTCGAGATGGTGGCGGTGCTGGCGCAACGCTACTTCGGCGCCATGGCGCGTCCGCGCGCCGTGCCCGCCGGCTACAGCAACACCAAGGAGCTCGGGCGGGTGCTGTACACGCAATACGTCTACGCCTTCGAGATCGCGGCGGTGATCCTGCTGGTGGCGATCATCGCCGCCATCGCGCTCACGCTGCGCCGGCGCAAGGACGCCAAGTCGCAGGACCCGGCGCGCCAGGTGGCGGCGCGGCGCGAGGACCGGGTGCGCCTCGTGTCGATGCCGGCGGACAAGGGGCAATGATGGGCGCGCCGGCCGCCTTGACGCTGAACCATTTCCTGGTGTTGAGCGCCGTCCTGTTCGCGATCAGCGTGGTGGGCATCTTCCTCAACCGGCGCAACCTCATCGTGCTGCTGATGGCGATCGAGCTGATGCTGCTGGCGGTGAACCTGAATTTCATCGCTTTCTCGCAATACCTCGGCGACCTCTCGGGCCAGGTGTTCGTGTTCTTCATCCTCACGGTGGCGGCGGCCGAGTCGGCGATCGGCCTGGCGATCCTGGTGGTGCTGTTCCGCAACCTCTCGACCATCAACGTCGAGGACCTGGATACCCTCAAGGGATGAAGGCCGTCGCCCTCCTGGTGCCGCTCGCGCCGCTGGCGGGCGCGATCCTCGCGGGCCTGTTCGGCCGGGCGATCGGCCGCGCCGGCGCGCACTCGGTCACCATCCTCGGCGTGCTGGCCTCGTTCCTCGCCTCCTGCTGGATCTTCGCCGACGTCCTGCAGGGCCACACGTTCAACGGCAGCGTCTATACCTGGCTGACGAGCGGCGGGGTCAGGCTGGAGATCGGCTTCCTCATCGACCGCCTGACGGCGCTGATGATGGTGGTGGTGACCTTCGTTTCCCTGATGGTGCACGTCTACACCATCGGCTACATGGCCGAGGACCCCGGCTACCAGCGGTTCTTCGCCTACCTCTCGCTGTTCACCTTCTCCATGCTGATGCTGGTGATGGCGAACAATTTCCTGCAGCTGTTCTTCGGCTGGGAGGCGGTGGGCCTGGTGTCCTACCTGCTGATCGGCTTCTGGTACACGCGGCCCACCGCGATCCACGCCAACCTCAAAGCCTTCCTCGTCAACCGGGTGGGCGATTTCGGCTTCATTCTCGGCATCGGTCTGGTGCTGGCCACCTTCGGCAGCCTGGACTACGCCACGGTGTTCGCCAAGGCGCCGGCGCTCGCCGTGCCCATGACGCTGATCTGCCTGTGCCTGTTCGTCGGCGCGATGGGCAAGAGCGCCCAATTTCCATTGCACGTCTGGCTGCCGGACTCGATGGAGGGCCCGACGCCGATCTCCGCGCTGATCCATGCGGCGACCATGGTGACGGCGGGCATCTTCATGGTGGCGCGCATGGCGCCGCTGTACGAACTGTCGCCCACCGCGCGCTCGGTGGTGCTGGTGATCGGCGGCATCACCGCGCTCTCCATGGCCCTGGTGGCGCTCACCCAGTACGACATCAAGCGGGTGGTCGCCTATTCGACCCTGTCGCAGCTCGGCTACATGACCGTGGCGCTGGGCGCCTCGGCCTATTCGGCGGCGATTTTCCACCTGATGACGCACGCCTTCTTCAAGGCGCTGCTGTTCCTGGGCGCCGGCTCGGTGATCATCGCCCTGCACCACGAGCAGGACATGCGCCGCATGGGCGGGCTGAAGCGGTTCATGCCGGTCACCTACGGGACGGTGCTGGTCGGCGCCATCGCCTCGGCCGGCATCCCGCCCTTCGCGGGCTTCTTTTCCAAGGACGCGATCATCGAGGCGGCGCACCACGCCGCGACGCCCGGCGCGGGCTTCGCCTACGCCTGCGTGCTGGCCTGCGTGTTCGTCACCGCGGTCTACACCTTCCGCATGGTGTTCATGGCCTTCCACGGCGCGCCGCGGTTCGATGCCGCGCAAGCGCCGCACGAGTCGCCGCTGGTGGTGACGCTGCCGCTGGTGCTGCTGGCCATTCCTTCCTTCGCCTCGGGCTGGTGGATCGGCCGGGTCGTGTACAGCGACTTCATCCGAGACCCGGGCGTGGAGTACCACGGCCTGTGGGCCTTCATGCTGCACGGGGTGAGCGCGCCGCCGTTCTGGCTCGCCGTGGCCGGCATCGCCACCGCCTGGTGGCTGTACCGGGTGCGCACCGACCTGCCGAAGAAGATCGCCATGCGCCTGGGCCCCCTGTACGCGGTGGTGGAGCGCAAATACGGCTTCGACGAGCTGTATGCCTGGCTGTTCGGCGCCGGCGCGCGCGTGCTGGGCACCGGCCTGTGGAAGGCGGGCGACCAGACTTTCATCGACGGCCTGGCGGTCAACGGCTCGGCGCGCGTGGTGGGCTGGTTCGCCGGCGTCGCCTCGCTGCTGCAGTCCGGCATGCTCTACCGCTACGCCTCGGTGATGCTGCTGGGCGTGGTGCTGGCGATCTACTGGTTCCTGCGTTTCTAGATGCCGCTGCTCTCGCTCGCCATCTGGGTCCCGATCGCCGCCGCGCTGCTGGTGCTGGCGGCGGGCGGCGACCGCAACGCGCGCCTGCAGCGCTGGATCGCGCTGGTGGGCGCGCTGTGCGGCTTCCTGGTGACCCTCCCGCTGTACACCGGCTTCAAGCTGGAGCTCGGCGGCATGCAGTTCGAGGAGCTGGTGGACTGGATCCCGCGCTTCGGCGTGCACTACCACCTCGGCGTGGACGGCATCTCGGTGCTGTTCCTGCTGCTCAATTCCTTCGTCACCGTGCTGGTGGTGATCGCCGGCTGGACGGTGATCGAGAACCGGGTGGGACAGTACTACGCCGCGTTCCTGATGCTCTCGGGGGTGATGAACGGCGTGTTCGCGGCGCTCGACGGGGTGCTGTTCTACGTGTTCTTCGAGGCCACGCTGATCCCGATGTTCATCATCATCGGCGTCTGGGGCGGGCCGAACCGGGTGTACGCGGCGGTCAAGTTCTTCCTGTACACGCTGTTCGGGTCGCTGCTGATGCTGGTGGCGCTGCTTTACCTCTACGGCAAGGCGGGCAGCTTCGCGGTGCTCGACTGGCACAGGCTGCCGCTCACGCTGGCGGCGCAGAAATGGCTGTTCTTCGGCTTCCTCTTCGCCTTCGCGGTGAAGGTGCCGATGTGGCCGGTGCACACCTGGCTGCCCGATGCGCACGTCGAGGCGCCCACCGGCGGCTCGGTGGTGCTGGCGGCGATCATGCTCAAGCTCGGCGCCTACGGCTTCGTGCGCTTCTCCCTGCCGATCCTGCCCGACGCCTCGCGCGAACTCGCCTGGCTGATGATCACCCTGTCGCTGGTGGCGGTGGTGTACATCGGCCTGGTGGCGCTGGTGCAGACCGACATGAAGAAGCTCATCGCCTATTCGTCCATTTCGCACATGGGATTCGTCACGCTGGGCTTTTTCGTGTTCAACGCCTGGGGCGCGGAGGGCGCGCTGGTGCAGATGATCTCGCACGGCTTCGTCTCCGCGGCGCTGTTCCTTTGCGTCGGCGTGCTCTACGACCGCATGCACAGCCGCAACATCGCCGACTACGGCGGCGTGGTGAACACCATGCCGAAGTTCGCCGCGCTGATGATGCTGTTCGCGATGGCCAACTGCGGGCTGCCGGCGACCAGCGGCTTCGTCGGCGAGTTCATGGTGATCATGGGCGCGATGCAGAAGAATTTCTGGCTGGCCTTCGCCGCCGCCACCACGCTGGTGTTCGGCGCCGCCTACACGCTGTGGATGTATAAGCGCGTGATCTTCGGCGCCGTGGCCAACGAGCAGGTCGCGGCGCTCAAGGACCTCAACCCGCGCGAGTTCCTGGCGCTGGGCCTGCTCGGCGCGGCGGTGCTGTTCATGGGCGTCTACCCCAAGCCGTTCACCGAGGTGATGCACGCCTCGGTCGGCGAGCTGCTGCGCCACGTCGCGCAGCCCAAGTTCTGACATGCCGCTCAACCCCATCGTCGCGCTGCCCGAACTGATCCTGCTCGCCGGCGCCTGCGCGCTGATGATCGTGGACCTGTACGTCGCGGACCCGCGGCGCAGGGTGAGCTATGCGTTCGCCCAGCTGATTCTGCTCGGCTGCGCGCTGGGCACGTTGTTCGTGCTGTTCGGCACCGGCGGCAGGCCGGTCTACGCCTTCAACGGCCTGTTCGTCGCCGACGCGATGGGGCACCTGCTCAAGCTGGCCGCCTATCTCGCGCTCTCGGCGGCGCTGGCCTACTCGCGCCAGTACCTGCTCGACCGCGGGCTGCTGCGCGGGGAGTTCCTCACCCTGCTGCTGTTCGCGCTGCTCGGCATGATGGTGATGATGAGCGCCAACAGCTTCCTCAGCCTGTACCTGGGCCTCGAGCTGCTGTCGCTGTGCCTGTATGCGATGGTGGCGCTGAACCGGGACTCGGCGGCCTCGGTGGAGGCGGCGATGAAGTACTTCGTGCTGGGCGCGCTCGCCTCCGGCCTGCTGCTGTACGGCATGTCGATGATCTACGGCGCCACCGGCACTCTTTCCATCAGCGAGGTGGCGCGCCAGCTCGAACCCCTCAACGCCACCTCGGGCAGCTCGCGCACGCTGCTGGTGTTCGGCCTGGTGTTCGTGGTGGCGGGCCTCGCCTTCAAGCTGGGGGTGGTGCCGTTCCACATGTGGATCCCCGACGTCTACCACGGCGCCTCCACGGCGGTGACGCTGGTGCTCGGCACCGCGCCCAAGCTGGCCGCCTTCGCCATGGCGATGCGGCTGTTGGTGAACGGCATGCTCGGCCTGGCGGCCGATTGGCAGCAGATGCTGGCGATCATGGCGGTGCTGTCGATGGCCATCGGCAACCTGGCGGCCATCGCCCAATCGAATCTGAAGCGCATGCTCGCCTACTCGACCATCGCGCACATGGGCTTCATGCTGCTCGGCCTGCTCTCGGGGGTGGTGGGCGGCAACTGGCTGAACGCCGCCGACGCCTACAGCGCGGCGATGTTCTACACCGTGGTCTACGTGCTGATGTCGCTGGGCGCCTTCGGCATGCTGCTGCACCTGTCGCGCGCCGGATTCGAGTGCGAGCGGCTGGAGGACATGAAGGGCTTGAACCGGCGCGACCCCTGGGCCGCGTTCCTCATGCTGCTGCTGATGTTCTCGCTCGCGGGCGTGCCGCCGACCGCCGGCTTCTACGCCAAGTTCACCGTGCTGTCGGCGGCGGTGCAGGCGGGGCAGATCTGGCTGGCGGTCACCGCGGTGGTGTTTTCCCTCATCGGCGCCTACTACTACCTGCGCATCGTCAAGCTGATGTACTTCGATGAGCCGGTCGGCGTTCCCACGGAGGGCGTGGGCGCGGCGCGCGGGCTCCTGACCGTGAACTCGCTGGCGGTGCTGGCGATCGGCATCCTGCCGCAGCCGCTGATGCAACTGTGCTTCCTCGCCATCAAGTCGCTGTAGTGAAGGACCTGACCGAGCATTTCGTCGCCGGGGAAGAGGTGTACTCCGGCCGCTTGCTCAAGGTGCAGCGCGATCGCGTGCGCCTGCCCGACGGCAGCGAGGGGGTGCGCGAGTACATCCGGCACCCAGGCGCGGTGATGATCCTGCCGCTGTTCGACGACGGGCGCGTGCTGCTCGAGCGCCAGTACCGCTACCCGCACCGGCGCGAGTTCATCGAGCTGCCGGCGGGCAAGCTCGATCCCGGCGAGCAGCACCTCGACACCGCCAAGCGTGAGCTGCTGGAGGAGACGGGCTACGTCGCGGCGCAGTGGCGCCGCCTGGGCTTGCTGCATCCTTCCATCGCATACAGCGACGAGGGCATCGAGCTGTGGCTGGCGCAGGAACTCGAGCTGCGCGAGCGCAAGCTGGACCACGGGGAATTCCTGGAGACGTTGATCCTGCCCTTCGGCGAAGCCATGCAGATGGTGCGCGACGGGCGCATCACCGACGCCAAGACCGTCGCGGGACTGCTCTGGTTTAAATCCTTCGGCTAGCCGCAAAGCCCCACGTAGCCGCAGGACGTGCACCAGTCGCAGCCGTCCTTGCGGATCAGCGTGAGGCTGCCGCACTCCGGGCACTTGGTGCCCTGCATCACCGGCGCGCGCCCCTTGGCGGGCGCCTCCAGGATTCCCATGCGCCGCAGCGGCAGGCCGTCCTCGTCGAGGATGCCGAGCATGGCGTAGCGGTGCAGTACCAGCCGCGCGACGTAAGCAACGGTGGACGGCCAGGTCTGCTGTTTTTTCGAGCCCGGCACGAAGGCCATGAAGTCGCCCAGCGGCTCGGGGAAATCGAGCAGCTTCTTCAGCTTCATGCCGATCCAGCCCGGGTCGATGACGCGCATGTCGAGCGACAGCAGCTTGCACAGGCCGTCGAGCGACCTCGGGTATTCGCCCGAGAGCCAGAGCGAATAGGGGCGGGTCGTGCCGTCGGGCAAGGCGATCTCTTTCAGCCCGAGCACGAAATCGTCGCCGGTGCGCGGGTTGTGCACGTCCACGGTCCAGGACAGCGTGCCATCGGTGCCGGTCTTGGGCTCCTTCAGGCTGAACATCGCGTCCACCACCGGCGTGACGCTGGCGGCGAAGGCATCGGACTGGCCTTCCCCGGCCAGGCCGCCCAGCTGCTCCACGCGCCAGCGCACCAGCTGCGCGAACGCGGAGACCACCGACGGCATATGGCGCGACTCGCCGTGCGGCGGGAAGGCCATGTCGAAGCCGTCGTCGCCGGTGGTCTTCGCCAGCGTGTCGAGCTTGAGGCGCAGCCAGCCCGGGTCGTTGGCGCGCATGTCCATGGACAGGGTCTTGGCCACGGCCCCCAGGCCGCGCGGCTGCTCGCTGCCGTTCACCCACACCTCGAAGGCGTGCGGGCTGCCGTTCTCGGCCTCGCCGACGAAAACCGCGAAGTGGTGCAGAGGATGCTCGACCATGTAGGTCCAGGAAAGGTTGCCCGCCGCGAACTCCGGCCGCCCCGGCCAGCGCAGGCTGGCGAGCACCGGCTCGGGCAGCGACTTGATGCGGATGCGCCGGTTGACGTCGTCCTCGGTGAAATCCTGCGGCGCGCCGACCGACAGCACGGAGCCGAGCACCTTGTTGGGCCGGTAGGTGGCGAGGCCCTTGAGTCCCGATTGCCACGCCGCGAAGTACAGGTCCTTGAACTCGCCGTAGGGATAGTCCTCGGGCACGTTCACGGTCTTCGAGATGCTGGTGTCGATGTAGGGCGCCACCGCCGCGACCATCTGCTCGTGCGCCGCCGCGCTGAGTTCCAGCGCGGTGACGAAGTAGGGCGGGAGGTTCTGCATGTCGCCGCCCGCAGCCTTGTAGCGGCGCCAGGCGTGGTCCTCCACCGGGAACTCCCGCAGCGTGCCGTCGGCCATGCGCTTCTTGCGCGTGTAGGTCCAGGAGAACGGCGGTTCGATGCCGTTGGAGGCGTTGTCGGCGAAAGCTAGGCTGATGGTGCCGGTCGGCGCGATCGACAAGAGATGGCTGTTGCGGAGGCCCTGCCGGCGCACCAGGTCCTTGATCTCCTCGGGCAGGCGCGCGGAGAAGCTGGTGCCCGAGAGGTACAGGTCGGCGTTGAACAGCGGGAAGGCGCCGCGCTCCTGCGCCAGGTCGGCCGAGGCGCGGTAGGCCGCGTCGCGCATCGCCTCGGAGATGCGGGCCGCCATGTCGCGCGCCGCCTGGCTGTCGTAGCGCAGGCGCAGCATGATCAGCGCGTCCCCGAGGCCGGTGAAGCCCAGGCCGACGCGGCGCTTGGCCATCGCCTCGCGGCGCTGCGCTTCGAGCGGCCAGGCGGTGACCTCGAGCACGTTGTCCAGCATGCGCACCGCCACCGCCACCACCTTGGCGAAAGCCGCGAATTCGAAGGCCGCGCCCGCGGCGAAGGCGTCGCGCACGAAGCGCGTCAGGTCGATCGAGCCCAGGCAGCAGCAGCCGTAGGGCGGCAGCGGCTGCTCGGCGCAGGGATTGGTGGCCTCGAGGTTCTCGCAGTAGTTCAGGTTGTTGTCGCGGTTCATGCGGTCGAGGAACAGGATCCCCGGCTCGGCATGGTCGTAGGTCGAGCGCATGATCTGGTCCCAGAGCGCGCGCGCGGCGACCCTGCGGTAGACCCACAGCCCGTCGGCGCGCTGCTGCACGCCGGGACCGGGCCAGGGTTTGGCCTTGTGCACCAGCTCCACCTCGAGGTCGGCTTCGACCGCCCGCATGAACGCGTCGGTGACGCCGACCGAGACGTTGAAATTGGCGAGGTCGCCCTGGTCCTTGGCGTGGATGAATTCCTCCACGTCCGGGTGGTCGCAGCGCAGCACGCCCATCTGCGCGCCGCGCCGCGCGCCGGCCGATTCCACCGTCTCGCAGGAGCGGTCGAACACGCGCATGTAGGACACCGGCCCGCTGGCGCGCGAGTGCGTGCCCTTGACCTCCGCGCCCTTGGGGCGGATGGAGGAGAAGTCGTAGCCCACGCCGCCGCCGCGCCGCATGGTCTCGGCCGCCTCCTGCAGCGCGGTGTAGATGCCGGGGCGGCCGTCGACGGTTTCCGAAATCGAGTCGCCCACCGGCTGCACGAAGCAGTTGATCAGCGTCGCCTGCAGCTGCACGCCGGCGGCCGAATTGATGCGGCCGGCCGGGATGAAGCCGTCCTCCAGAGCCTGCAGGAAGCGGCGCTCCCAGTGGGCGCGCCTCCCCGCGGCCTCGGGCTCGGCCTGGGCGAGGGCGCGCGCCACGCGGCGGCGCACTTCCTCGATGGAGGATTCGCCGCCTTTGGCGTACTTCTCCAGCAGCGCGTCGCGGCAGATGGCCTGCGGCGCGACGGGCGCGAGGAGGGGAAGGTCGGTGGTGCCGGAGGGGAGCATGCACTAAACTGCTTATATATACAGTATTGTGGCGCCGATTCGCGCCGGCTGCAACTCAGGCCTTCGCGGGCACCGGCGCCGTCGCGGACCTGCGCGCGTCCATCTCCTGGCGCGCGCGCTTCAGGATGTCGGCCACCTCGTTGTGGCCCATGCGCAGCGCCAGCTCCACCGCCGTGTCGCCTTCCTTGGTGGCGAGCGACGGGTCGGCGCCGTTGCGCAGCAGCAGCTCGACCATTTGCGGATTGCCCTTCATCGCCGCGAAAGCGAGCGGGGTGTAGCCGTTGTCGTGGTGCAGGTTGGGGTCGAAGTTCATCGACAGCACCTTCTGCCCGTACACCACGTTGTTCTTCTCGATGGCGTAGAACATGGCGCGCACGCCCTCGGCGCTCTTTTCCTTCGGCTTGGGCTCCAGGCCGGTGGGCAGCAGCTTGATCACGTAGTTGATCAGCGACACGCCGATCATCGCCAACAGCGCCAGGATCAGCGGCACCTTGGAGATGTTGAAGCGCTCGGCGATCTGCTCGGGCAGGTTGGCGCCGAGGATCAGCAGCACGACGGAGAGGAAGAAGAAGAACTTCAGGTACAGGAACAGGCCGATCACCACCGCGCAGCCGAGCGCCGCGACCAGGTATTCGTGGTTGAAGCCGAGCTCCTCGATGGTTTCGGCCGGCAGGTTGGCGAACACGGCGGTGAGCGCGATCAGGCCGAACAGCATCACCTCGCGGATGCGTATCTTGGTGAGCAGGTCGTCCTTCTCGACTGTCCTCTGAATCACCGCCACGTCGCCTCCCGGGTTGCCGCTGCGCAGGGGAGGATTCTCTGCGACCGGCTGCGGCCTTGCAAGGGGCGCGCGGGTAGAATTCCACCATCATGTCGAAGGCCTTCATCAGGGAATCCGAGCAGGACGACGAGCCGACGCGCGCCGCCGAGCCGGCGCCGCCGCCGGCGAAGAACTACATCACGCCGGCGGGCTATGCGCGCCTCAAGGCCGAGCTGAAGCAGCTGGTCGAAGTCGAGCGCCCGGAGGTGGTGCGCACGGTCGCCTGGGCGGCGTCCAACGGCGACCGCTCGGAGAACGGCGACTACCTGTACGGCAAGAAGCGGCTGCGCGAGATCGACCGGCGCGTGCGCTTCCTCATCAAGCGGCTGGAAGGCGCCGCGGTGGTGGATAATGCGGGGCGCGACGAGGAGCAGGTGTTTTTCGGCGCGCGCGTGGTGGTGCGCTCCGCCGACGGCGGCGAGCGCACGCTGACCATCGTCGGCGCCGACGAAGTGGACACGGCGCGCGGGCGCGTGTCCTGGCTCTCGCCCATCGCCAGGGCACTGCTCAAGGCGCGCGCCGGCGACGTGGTGCGGCTGGAAACGCCCGGCGGCGTGGAGCAGCTGGAGATTGCGGACCTGCAGTATCCGCCGATCGACTGAACCCGAGGGGAGCGACCATGCGCATGCTGCAGGAATTCAAGAGCTTCGCCATGAAGGGCAACGTCGTCGACCTGGCGGTCGGCGTGATCATCGGCGCGGCGTTCGGCAAGATCGTCGCCTCGCTGGTGGAGGACGTGATCATGCCGCTGCTCGGCACCATCATCGGCGGGGTGAATTTCAGCGGCCTGGCGTTCAGCGTCGGCTCGGCGACGCTGAAGTACGGCAAGTTCCTGCAGACCTGCCTGGATTTCCTGATCATCGCCTGGGCGATCTTCCTCGCCGTGAAGCTGATCAACCGCCTGCGGCGCGAGGAGCCGGCCGCCGCCGCCGCGCCCGCGGCGCCGCCGAAGCAGGAACTGCTGCTGGAAGAGATCCGCGACCTGCTGAAGCGGCGCTAGCCCCGGCTATTTGAAGTCGCCGGCCATGGTCACCGACAGCCGCGCCGGGTCGAGGTGCCGGCGCAGCGCGTCGCGCACCTCCTGCGCGGTGAGCGCCGCGATGCGGCGCTCGAACTCCTCGTCCCAGGCGAAAGTCCGGCCGGCGAACAGGTAGGTGGCGAGCCGCGAGGCGAGGGCGCCGTCCTGGGTGCGCGCCAGGCGGCGCGCCTGCAGCAGGCTTTTCTTGGCGGCATCGAGCTCGGCCGCGGAGAATCCTTGCTCGCGCGCGCGCACGATTTCTTCGCGCAGGGCGCGCTCGACGCGGTCCCCGTTCTGCGGCGCGAAGATCGCCGAGGCGCCGAAACCCGCCAGCGCATCGAGCGGGCTGGCGCTGAAGCCGGCGTAGGTGCTGTAGGACAGGCCTTCCTTCTCGCGGATGCGCGCCGGCAGGCGCGCGGTCGAGGAGCCGCCCAGCAGGTAGCTGCCGAGGATCATCGCCGGGAACTCGGGATCGTCGTCGCGCATCGGCAGGTTGAGCCCGGCGCGCAGCACGGCGTTGGCCTTGTCCGGCGTGCGCAGCACGCTTTCCAGCGCCGGGCGCTCGAAATAGCGGCTGCGGATGCGCGCGTAGGGCGCCGGATTGCGCCAATCGCCGAACAGCTCCTGCACCAGCCCGGCCAGCGCGCCGGCGTCGAAATCGCCCACCGCGACGAATTGCGCGCCGGTGGCGCCCACCAGGTCCCGGTAGCAGGCGCGCGCCTGCTCCAGCGTGACGCCCTTCAGGTCGTCGACGCGCTCCTGCAGGGTCTGCGTGTACAGCCAGTGGCCGCGCGGGTAGGGCTGCAGGTGGCGCGACAGCTGCTCCGTGGCGATCGCCGCCGGATCGCTGCGCTGCGCCTCGATGCCGGTCAGCGCGCTGCGCTTGAGCTCCTCGAACTCCGCGCCCGGGAAGGCCGGTTCGCGCAGCACTTCGGCCACCAGGCGCAGCGTATCGGCCAGGTACTCGCGCTGCGCCTGCACGCTGGCGCCGTCGGCGTTCACCGACACCGTGGCCTTGAGCCGGTCGAAGGCGTCGCGCAGCTGCGCGCGCGAGTGGTGCTGCGTGCCGCGCAGCAGCATGCCGCCGGCGAGCGAGCAGGCGGCGCTGCGGCCGGCCTTGCTGGTTTCGTCGCCCCAATACAGGTGCAGCTGCGCCACCACCGTGGCGCCGCGCGTGCGCTTGGGCAGCAGCGCCACCTGGATGCCGTTGGCCAGCGTGCGGCGCTGCACGCGCGCCTCGATGTTGCGCGGCGACGGATCGAAGGCCTCGCCGGCGTCCACCGCGTCGCGGCCGCGATAGCCGGCGAGCGCCTGCTGCAGGTCCGGCGTCGGCGGGATCTCGGCGCGCTCGGGCGCGGCGGTGGGCACGAACAGGCCCAGCACCCGGTTGGCCGGCCGCAGGTAGGTCGCCGCCACGCGATTCACGTCCGCCACGCTGAGCGCCTTGAGGCGGTCGCGGTACAGGAAGAACAGGCGCCAGTCGCCGATGGCCTGGAACTCGGCGAGCGCGCTCAGGTAGCTGCGGCCGTCGAGCTGCATCTTTTCGGTGTCGTTCAGCAGCTCCCGGCGCGCGCGCTCCACTTCCTCGGCGCTGAGCGGCTCGCGGCCGAGGCCTTCCAGCACTCCCAACAGCGCGTCGCGCGCCGCCTCGAGCGAGGCGTCCTTGCCGAGCTCGGCGCCGAAATTCACGAAGCCCGGGTCGTGCAGGGCGCGCTCCCAGCCCCACACCGACCCGGCCAGCCCCTTTTGCACCAGCGCCTGGTGCAGGCGCCCCTGCGGCGCGGCGCGCAGCGCCGCCACCAGCACGTCGAGCGCCGGATAGTCCGGGTGGGCGCCGGAGGGCACCCGGTACAGCGCGGACACCAGCTGCGTGTCCCCCGAGCGCCGCAGCGTCACCATGCGCTCGCCGTCCTGCGTCGGCTCGGCGGTGTACGGCGCGGGCAACGCCTGCGCGGGGCGCGCGATCGGGCCGAAGGTCCGCGCCACCGCTTCCAGCGCGCGGCGCTCCTCGAAGCGCCCGCCGATGGCCAGCAGCGCGTTGTCCGGCCGGTAGTAGCTGCGGTAGAAGGCCTGCAGGCTGGCGATCGGCACGGCTTCGATGTCCGAGCGCGCGCCGATGATCGGCCGCCCGTAGTTGTGCCAGGGGAAGGCGAGCTGCATGGTGCGCTCGAACAGCACGCTGCCCGGCCGGTTCTCGCCCATCTCGAACTCGTTGCGCACCACCGTCATCTCGCTGTCCAGGTCCTCCCGGCGCACGCGCGAGTTCACCATCCGGTCGGCCTCCATGCCGAGCGCCCAGTCGAGGTTGTCGTCGCCGGCGGACAGGGTCTCGAAGTAGTTGGTGCGGTCCCACGAGGTGCTGCCGTTGTAACGCGCGCCCCGGCGGGTGAGCTCCTCCTTGATGCCGGGCTCGGTCGGCGTGCCCTTGAACAGCATGTGCTCGAGCAGGTGCGCCATGCCCTTCTCGCCGTAGCCCTCGTGGCGCGAGCCGACCAGGTAGGTGATGTGCACGGTGACCGTGTCGGCGCTCGGGTCGGGCACCGCGAGCACGCGCAGGCCGTTGGCCAGGCGGTACTCGGTGACCCCTTCGATGGTGACGACCTTCTGCGGCAGTTCCGCCGCCGCCCCGGGCAGGGCGAAACACAGCAACAGCAGGGCGAGCAGGCGTCTCATGGGGTACTGCGATTGGAGCGGCGCCGCGGGCGAAGGTTCAGCGCGGCACGCGGGGCGGCGGCGCTATTTCAGCGGCGGCAGCTTCTTGTACTCCTCGCGCATGCACTGGCGCAGCACCGCGCCCTGCTTGCCCTTGCAGGCTTCCAGCACCTTGTCGCGCCGCTCGGCGTTCTTCTTCGCGTACTCCTCGCAGCGCGCCGGGTCCCGGGCCTCGCGGCACATCTCCGTGCGCATGCAATCGCGCTGCTCCGCCGCGGGGCGCGTCTTGCAGATCTGCGCCGAGTTCTTGAACATGTCGCGCCGCCTCTGCGCGCGCTCCTCGCGCAGCTGCTGGCGCGCTTCGCAGGCCTTCGGGTCGGCGGCCTTGCTGCAGTCGACGCGCACGCCGGCGGGCGCGGGCTGCGCCTGCAGGCCGAACGAGGCGCACAGCAGCAGCGCGCCCAGTGCGGGAATCAGGGTTGGTCGCATGGCGGCTCAGCCCAGCTGGCGCAGCAGGGTGTCGGCGTCGGACACCTCGAACTTGCCCGGCGCCTCGACGTTCACCTGTTTCACCACGCCGTTGTCCACCAGCATGGAAAAGCGCTGCATGCGCAGGCCCATGCCGCGCGCGTTCAGGTCCAGCTCCAGGCCGAGGGCCTTGGTCCAGGCGGCGCTGCCGTCGCCGAGGAAGCGGATCTTGCCCAGCGCCTTGAAGTCGCGGCCCCAGTGCGCCATGACGAAGGCGTCGTTGACGGCCACGCACCAGATCTCGTTCACGCCCTTGGCCAGCAGCTTGTCGCGGTTCGACAGGTAGCCCGGCACGTGCTTGGCGGAGCAGGTGGGCGTATAGGCGCCCGGCAGGCCGAACACCGCGATCTTCTTGCCCCTGGCCGCCTCGGCGACGGCGACTTCCTTGGGCGCCATCGCGCAATGCGTGGCCGAATCGAATTCGGTGGATTCGTTGAGCTTGCCGTCGGGCAACCGGTCGCCGGCCTTGATGGTCATGGGGTTTCTCCGCGTCGAGTCGTTGGGGGAGGGCCGGAATGATAACTCAAGCGCTTTGCAGCGCCGCGCGCCGGCCGCGTTCGACGTCCAGCCCGGCGAGCAGCACGAGGCCGACGACGAAATATCCCCCCACCGCAAGGATGCCGAGCCGGTGGTTGCCTTCGAACACCCAGGTCACCACGCCGTAAGTGAGCGGGCCGAAGATCGACGCCGCTTTCACCGCCAGTCCCCACAGGCCGAAGAACTCTCCCTCGCGCGAGCGCGGCGAAAGATAG
>JBGPPD010000053.1:0-15418 GCA_041488375.1 Gammaproteobacteria bacterium
ATCAGGCCGGTGATCGTGCGGAAACCGCCTTTGAGAATCGACACCAGGAAACTGCCGTTGCGATCATTGCTTCCGGCGTAGCTGTAGGCGTCGAGCTTGAACTGGCTGTCGGCACGCACGGAAACCGCGCCGCCATCGGTCATGCGCAGCTGCGCCAGGCCGGTCGGGCCGGTGACGATCGACTCCCCTGCGTGGAATTCGCCATTGCGCTGCGCGGGCCGCGCCGCGCCGTCGCGGCCCAGTATCCGCACGTCACCGGTGACGACGATGAAGCGACCCGCGGTCGGCTCGCCCTGCGCCGCCGCCGCGCTCCCGGCCACGATGAGCAACGGTGCGAGTACAGACAGCAGGCCGGCGCCAATTCTCATGCCCATGAAACCGTGAGCGCGCATGCGCGTCAGATATCCAGCCGCAGGTTCAGCGACACATCGGTGCGGTCGTACTCGAACAGCGGCAGGTTGCTGTTGTTCTTCATGTACAGCACCTGCGGCCGCAAGGACCATCCCTTGGCGAAGCCCCAGCTGACCCCGAGGGTGAGGTCGTAGAGGGTTTCCTCGCGCCGCACCCCGAACAGCGGGTTGATCTCGGAGTACTTGCCGTACGTACCGCCGGCCAGCAGGAAGGCGCCGACGCTGTTGGCCAAGGTGCGCTGCAGCGTGAGGCGCATGCCGACGAACGGCTTGTTTCCATCCACGCGGCCGTTCAATTCATCTTCGGTTCCCGCCAGCAGCGTCACGCCGGCGGCACCCCGGCCATCGGCAGCCCCGTGCAGCCAGCCAAAGGAGCCCTGGTAGAGATCGTAACTGTTGATCTTGAGCGCGTCGGGCAGGAACTTGTTCCGCGATCCGCTGAAGCCCAGGCTGAACTGGTCCTGCTTGTTGGCGAGGTACCGATAGTCCACGGTCCCGCCGCCGCTGTCGCGGGTCTTGAGCTGGTCCAGCCAGAAGCGACCGCCGTTGAGGGCGAAGCGCAGGTTGTGCGCGCCGGAGTTGTAACCTACGCCGACTCGCCCGTCGAGGGTGCTGAAATCGGCCTGTTCGATGTCCTTGTACACACGCCCTCGCGCGTCGGCCCCTGCAAAGACCGTGAAGCGGTCCGATAGCGCATGGATGATTTCGCCGCCGAGGCTGAGCGCCTGGTAATGGTCGCCCTGCGGCAACGCCGTCTGGGGCAGGAGCAGCGTGCCGCCGCCGGCGAGGCTGACTTCGCTGATGCGGGTCGCCGATTGCGGGTTCGAATCGTAGCCGACGCCGTACTCGAGATAGCCGACCGCCACGGTCTTCTTGCCGGCGATGTACTGGTCCGCCGCGTTGCCGTAGATCTGCGCTTGCTGGCGCAAGTCGGCCGGCAGGTTGCTGACGCGCAGGACTGTTTCGAACTCGAGCTTGGCCCGGGCATAGTCGCCCAAGGCGAGGTAGGCGCGGCCCATCTCCAGCCGCACGCCCACGAAGTTGGGCTCGACGGCCAGGATGCGCTCATAGATGAAGCTCGCTTTGCTGGGCTGCCCGCTTTCCAGGGCGGAGCGCGCCAGCAGGTAGTCGTACTTCATGTCGCCAGCAAGCTTGTCCTCGTAGGGTTCCAGCAGCTTGTAGGCGTCTGCATAGCGGCCGGCCCGCACCAGGGCTTCCCCTTGAGCGGTGACCTCGGCGACGGACTGGGCCCACGCTGCGACTGCAAAACAGCAGGCCATCGCCATGACCGCCACGCGCCAGACTTGTGCCACCATCCCCCCCGCCGTCGATCCGGATTTACCCCGCCAGATGCTAGACGAGGGCCTTGCACAATGCAAACCTCGGCAGCTCTCCGGCCTTGCGAAATGTCACAACCCATTTGTCATAGTCTTTAAAGCGCGCGCGCGGGCGGCGCGTCGGCAGGCCTGCTGCCCGGAGTACAATCGGCGCGCCCCAGCCAGAATTAACCAGACGGTTCAAAACAGGGAGACAAAAACATGCGTCCACTCCGTATCCTGCTTGTCGCCGCCGTCGCCGCTTTGGCCGGCGCCGCGGGCGCGCAAACCTATCCGAGCAAGCCGATCCGCATCATCGTGCCCTACGCCGCGGGCGGCACCTCCGACATCCTCGCCCGCCAGGTCGCACCGAAGCTCACCGAAGCCTGGGGCCAGCCGGTGCTGGTGGAGAACAAGCCCGGCGCCAACGGCAACGTCGGCGCCGATTTCGTCGCCAAGAGCGCGCCCGACGGCTACACCATGCTGCTTGCCGACATCGGCGCGCTGTGCATCAGCCCGAGCGTGTTCCCGCACTTGCCGTTCGACCCGACCAAGGATTTCTCGCCGATCGTGATGGTCAGCTATTCGCCTCACGTGCTGGCGGTGCACCCCTCCGTCCCCGTGAACAGCGTGCAGGAGTTGATCGCCTACGCCAAGGCCAATCCCGGCAAGCTCAATTTTGCGATTTCGGGCATCGGCGGCGCGCCGCACCTCGCCGGCATCGAATTCGCGCAGCGCGCCGGCGTCAACTGGACCTACATCCCCTACAAGGGCGGATCGCAGGCGGTGGTGGACGTGGTCGCCGGGCAGGCGAACGTGCTGTTCAACGGCATGCTAGCCACCTGGCCCTCGGTGACCGGCGGGCGGCTCAAGGCGCTTGCCATTTCCAGCTCCAGGCGCGTGGCTTCGGCCCCCAGCACGCCGACCGTGGCGGAGACGCTGCCCGGCTTCGAGACCGGTTCGGTGCAGGGCGTGGTTGCCGCCGCCGGCACGCCGCGCGAGATCGTCGCGAAGCTGAACGCGGAGTTCACGCGCGCGCTCAACGGCCAGGACATCAAGGACAAGCTCGCCGCGCAGGGCACCGAAGTGCGCACCGGCACGCCGGAGTCCTTCGGCGACTTCATCCGCAACGAAACCGCGCGCTGGGCCAAGGTGGTGAAGGAATCCGGGGCCAAGTTCGAATGAATCACGAGTTGCCGCGCAACGCGTTCAAACGCGCGCTCAAGGCGGGCCAGGCGCAGATCGGCCTTTGGTCGAGCTTGTCGTCGAACTACAGCGTAGAGGTGATTGCCGGGGCCGGCTACGACTGGATCCTGCTCGACATGGAGCATTCGCCGAACGACCTGGAGAGCCTGCTCGCGCAGTTGCAGGCGGCCGCGCCCTACGCCAGCCACCCGGTGGTGCGCGTGCCCTGGAACGACATGGTGACCATCAAGCGCGTGCTCGACGCCGGCGCGCAGTCCCTGCTGATCCCCTACGTGCAGAACGCGGCGGAAGCGAAGGCGGCGGTGGCCAATACGCGCTACCCGCCGGCCGGCGTGCGCGGCGTCGCCGGCACCACGCGCGCGTCGCGCTTCGGCCGCATCAAGGACTACGCCAAGCGCGCGCACGAGGAGATCTGCGTGCTGGTGCAGCTCGAGACCAGGCCGGCGCTCGACGAGATCGAAAAGGTCGCGGCGATCGAGGGCGTGGACGGCATCTTCATCGGACCGGCGGACCTGCACGCCTCGATGGGCTACACCGGCGAGACGGCGAATCCCGCGGTGATGCCGCTGATCGAGGAGAGCGTCCGGCGCATCGGCAAGGCGGGCAAGGCGCCGGGCTACCTGTCGCCGGTCGAGGCGGACGCGAAACGGATGCTCGCCGCCGGGGCGCAGTTCGTCGCGGTGGGCGCCGACGTCGGCCTGCTGGCGCGCGGCGCGGAGAATCTGCTGGCAAAATTCAGGTCATGAAACACGAAATCATCGTCACCACGAAGATCTTCCCGCGCACCCAGGAGCGGCTGGACCGGGAGTTCACCTGCCACAAGCTGCACGAGGCCGCCGACCGCGCCGCGTTCCTGAAGGAGCTGGCGCCGCGCGTGCGCGCGCTCGCCACCTTCGGCCCGGCGGGGGCGGACGCCAAGCTGATGGACGCCCTGCCCAAGCTGGAGCTGATCTCCAATTTCGGCGTCGGGGTGGACGCCATCGACCTCGCGGCGGCGAAGCAACGCAACATCATCGTCACCAACACGCCCGGCGTGCTGAACGACTGCGTGGCCGACACGGCGATGGCGCTCACGGTGAACGTGATGCGCAAATTCCCGCAGGCAGAGGCCTACCTGCGCACGGGCGCATGGGCGGCGCGCGGCGGCTATCCGCTGGCCACTTCGCTCGGCGGCAAGACCATGGGCATCCTCGGCCTCGGGCGCATCGGCGAAGCCATCGCCAGGCGCGCACAGGCCTTCGGGATGAAGATCCGTTACCACAACCGCAACAAGAAGGACGTCGCCTATCCCTATGATGCGGACCCGGTGGCGCTGGCGCAGAACGCCGACGTGCTGATGGTGGTGACGCCGGGCGGCGCTGCCACCGAGAAGCTGGTCGGCGCGAAAGTGCTGGATGCGCTCGGCGCCGACGGCTATCTGGTCAACATCGCGCGCGGCACGGTGATCGACGAGCCGGTTCTGCTGAAATACCTGCAGGAGAAGAAGATCGCCGGCGCGGGGCTCGACGTATTCGCCGACGAGCCGCGCGTGCCGCCGGCGTTCTTCGCGTTGGACAACGCAGTGCTGTTGCCGCACGTGGGCAGCGCGACAATGGAGACGCGCACCGCGATGGGCAACCTGCAGGTGGACAACCTGCTCGCCCACTTCGCGGGCAAACCGGTGCTGACGCGGGTGGTCTAGGCTAGGACGTCGCGCCGTTCCAGGACTGCAGCCAGTTCTGCGGTCCGACCTTCTGCATCAGCTCGAGCTGGGTCTCGAGGAAGTCGATGTGCTCCTCCTCCGACTCGAGGATATCCTCGAGCAGCTCGCGTGAAACGTAGTCGCCGACCGCCTCGCAGTGAGCGATGCCTTCCTTGAGCGCGGGGTGCGCAGCCCGCTCCATCTTCAGGTCGCACTGCAGCGCCTCGGGCGCGTCTTCGCCGATCATCAGCTTGCCGAGGTCCTGCAGGTTGGGCAGGCCTTCGAGGAACAGGATGCGCTCGATGAGCCGGTCGGCGTGCTTCATCTCGTCGATCGACTCCTTCTTCTCGTACGCCTCCAGCTTCTGCAGCCCCCAGTTGCCAAACATGCGGGCGTGCAGGAAGTACTGGTTGATCGCGGTGAGCTCGTTGTAGAGCACCTTATTCAGGTGCAGGATGACCTTCGCGTCGCCTTTCATCGCCGACCTCGCGCTGCGGTGGGAACGGTCGCAGTGTAGCGAGGGCTAGGCGGAAGCGCCGGCGAGAACGGCTTGCGGTTCCGGACGCGTGTCGTTCAGCACTTCGCGGGCGAGATGTTTGCAGCGGCCGCAGCCCGCGCCCAGACCCAGGCGGTGCTCCAGATCGCCGAGCGTGCAAGCGCCCTCCTCGGCGCAGGCCCGAATCTCTCGCTCAGTGATCGCGTTGCAGAGGCAGATATACATTGGTGTGATGCAAATCATTATCATTCAATGTCTTATCAAGTGCAACATTGTGAGTATCGATTTCAAATTAACTATCTCATTTTCAATGAATTAGGTTGTTGACATGAATGATGAGAATGATTATTGTTTGAGAATGCTGACTCCCAAGCCCCTGCTGCAAGAAGCGACGCCGCCGGCGCCGGCGCGGGTTACGAGCGAAACCTTGCTCGGAGCGCGCAAGGAGCTGGTGATCGTGCACAAGGGCCGGGAGTACCACCTGCGGCTTACGCAGAACGACAAACTTATTCTCACCGCCTAGCAGCATGTGCCCGGGCTTCGCCTCTTTGCATCGCCCGGGCCGCGACGCGGTTTTTCGCGAGCCAGCGAGCGGCGTTGCCGTGGCCAGCCAGCGCTTTTCTCGCCAGAGGAGCCGGCAGCCATGCACCACCCGCAAGCTGAAATGGAAACGAGCCGTGCCGAAACAGTCACCGCCGCGCTGCTTTATCTCATGACGCACTACGCGCGCACCGGTTGCCCGCGCCTGGCGCTGTGCGTATCGCGGCACATGCAATGCCTGGCGCTGCATCCGGATGCGGCGCCCGTGGTGCGCGACATTTGCGCCAGCCTGCACGGCGCGTGGAGCGCGGCCGCCTTGGCGCCGCAGGGCGATGGCACGGTGCATTGAGGAACAGGGGGATCTCCTGGCCGCCGCCCGCCCTGCACCGTTCGCCGCGCTATCGCCCGCGTCAAAGCGCGTCGGCTTGCGGATCACGCCTGCCAGCCTAGCGTTGCTAATGCCGTTCCTGCTCGCCCTGCCTGCCGTGGCGCAGGACGGCCCGGAACAGACGGTGCACTTGCTCGATTACGTGGGCGCGGACTACGCCGGCGCGGTCGACGGCGGCAAGGTGAAGAGCGCCGACGAGTACCGCGAGATGGTCGAATTCGCCGCGCGCGCCGGCGAGCAGATCCGTTCATTGCCGGACCATCCGGATAAGGCAAAGCTCGTCGCCAGCGCAGCGGCGCTGGCCAAGCTGGTGGCCGACAAGGCGCCGGCGGCCGCCGTGACCGAGTCCTCCGCCGGCCTGCGCTGGTCGCTGATCGGCGCGTACAAGCTGCGCATCGCGCCGCGCCTCGTTCCGGACCTCGCACGCGGCAAGTCGCTCTACGCAACGAACTGCGCGGCCTGCCACGGTGCCGAAGGGCGCGGCGGCGGACCCGCAGCAAAGGGGCTCGAGCCCGCGCCCGCCAATTTTCATGACACCGCCCGCATGCGCGAGCGCAGCGTCTATAGCCTCTACAACGCCATCGCGCTCGGAGTCCCGGGCACCGCGATGACGCCGTTTACAAACCTCGGCGAGAACGATCGCTGGGTCCTCGCCTTCTACTCGTCTAGTCTGGGTACGCCGCCGGAACGCTTGCGTGATGGCGAGGCTGCGTGGCACAGCGGGAAGGCGCGCGCGACGTTTTCCGACATGGCGAGCCTCACCGGCAATTCGGAGAGTGAGTTGCGCAAGCGCGGCGGCGAGGTGGCTGCGCTCGCGCTCGCCTACCTGCGCGTGCACCCCGAGGCGCTCTCCGCAGCGAAGCCCGCTCCGATCGCTTTCGCGCGTGCCAAGCTCGTCGAGAGTCTCGCCCTCTACCGGGGCGGCGAGCAGGCCGCCGCGCGCGACGCGGCGATCAGCGCCTATCTCGAGGGCTTCGAACTGGTCGAGAATTCGCTCGACAACGTCGACAAGCCGCTGCGCCTGGAGATCGAGCGCGAGATGCTCGCACTGCGCGAGTCGATCGCCCGTGGCGCTGCCCCGGCCGCGGTCGAGGGCGGAGTCGCGATAACCGATGCGCTGCTCGCCGCAGCCCAGCACAGGATCGACGCGGGCGAGCTCTCGCCGGGAGCCGCCTTTGCCACTTCGCTGGTGATCCTGCTGCGCGAAGGGCTGGAGGCGATCCTGCTGCTTGCCGCGATCGTCGCCTTTGTTTCCAGGACCGGACGCCGTGACGCCCTGCCGTATGTGCATGCCGGGTGGGCAATCGCGCTTGTCGCCGGCGCAGGCACCTGGGTCGCGGCAAATTCGTTGATCGAAATTTCCGGGTCGAACCGGGAACTCACCGAAGGCGTAACCGCACTCGTCGCCGCCGCCATGCTGCTCTACGTCGGCTACTGGCTGCACGGCAAGAGCCAGGCGCAAGCCTGGGCGACGTTCATCCGCGATAGTGTTGACCAGGCGCTGGAGAAAAAGACGCTCTGGGCGATGGCGGGCGTGTCCTTTCTTGCCGTGTACCGCGAACTCTTCGAGTTGGTGCTCTTCTACGAGGCCCTTTGGGTCCAGGCGGGCACGAACGGGCGGGCGGCGGTGCTAGGCGGTGTAGCAGCCGCCGCCGTGCTGCTGGCTGCGGCGGGTTGGGGAATGTTCAAGTACAGTCTTCGGTTGCCGCTCGGACCATTTTTTTCCGCGATGTCCCTGCTGATCGCGCTGCTCGCGATCGTGTTTGCCGGGCAGGGCGTGGCCGCGCTGCAGGAAGCCGGCGTGATCGGCGCAAGCCCGTTTCCGTTCGTCACCGTAGGCATGCTTGGTGTGCACCCGACCATCGAGACGCTCGGCGCGCAAGCGCTGGTGGCGGTGCTGGTTGCGCTCGGCGCAATCGCCACTCGCCGCAGTGTGGAGCCGCCTAGCCGCGCAAAATCCTAAGGAGATTGGTGCAGAGAACCAAATTATCTTAACAGCCAGCCAGCCGGCTTCCATGCTGAGTCAGCCAGCCATTTCACTTAACGCAAGTCAACTCGGCAGGAACCATCATGAAAAGATTCGCGCCAGGGCTGGTATTGGCCGCCGCATTCGCGGCGACACCCGCGTCCTCTCAGACGAGCCTGGAACAGAAGCTTCAGATTCTTCAACAGGAAATGGATGACCTTAAAGCGCAAATCCGGCAGGTCAATGCAGAGCAACCGCGGGCACAGACTGGGGTGACCACAAGTGCTGCAGGGACCCCGTCTGAGCCCGCTTCCAGCGTAGCTCCGGGTGCCACCGGGCTATTCGGCTATGGCGAGATGAGCTACAACCGATTCCGCGACGCGGACCGCACCAGCAAGGCGGACTTGCGGCGTTTCGTGTTCGGCTTTGGCCATCGCTTCAACGACAGTCTGACCTTTAATTCGGAGGTGGAGATCGAGCACGCCGTCGCCAGCGCGGGAGACCAGGGCGAGATCGAGATAGAGCAGGCGTACCTGAACTACCGGTTCAGCGACGCCGTCAACATAAAGGGCGGTCTGTTCCTCATTCCGCTCGGCATCCTGAACGAAACGCACGAACCTCCGGCTTATTTCGGGGTCGAGCGCAATGAGGTCGAAACCAGGATCATTCCGACAACCTGGCGCGAACTGGGTTTCGGCGTCAACGGTCTCGTCGGGGAAGGCCTCAAGTACGATGTCGGGGTGACCACGGGTTTCGACACTGGGAAACTCGACGATCCGTCCGTCGGAATCCGCAGTGCGCATCAGGAAGGCCAACTCGCCAATGCGCGCGACCTGAGCGTCTACGGCGCGCTCAACTACCGGCGGCCGGGCCTGCTGCTGGGGGGCGGTGTGTTCACCGGCAACACGGGACAGAACGGTCAGACCAATCCCCTGCTTAAGGCGGTGGCGGCCCGCCTGACTCTGTGGGACCTCCACGCGAAATACAGCGTCGGCCGCCTCGATCTGCAAGCGCTTTACGCTGCCGGCACGCTCGGCGATGCGGACCGGCTGAATGCCGCGATACTCTCGTCAGCACCCGCGCCTTTCGCCGCTCCGAAATCCCTCAAAGGCTGGTACATGCAGGCGGCGAATCACGTTTACAGGCGGGGGGATTTTGATCTAGCTCCCTTCGTGCGTTACGAGCGGTTCGACATCAGGCAGCAGGAAGATCCCGCGAACGGCCTGTTGCAGGATCCGAATAATCTCGAGCGCGTCGTCACATTCGGCTTGAATTGCCGGGTGCATCCCCAAGTCGTCCTGAAAACCGACATCCAGTCGTACCGCACTGACAAAACAAAAAACCGCTTCAACGTCGGCCTGGGCTACATGTTCTGATGAAGAGGCGTGATTCGCTCGGCGTACTCCTGGCCCTCGCGCTGTGCACGCGGGCGCCGGCGCACGCCGACGTCTATCAGTCGCCCGAGTCCTTCATCGGAGAGGTATTCGGCCAGCGTGTCTCGCCCAAGGTGCTGTGGCTGACAAAGCTCATGCAGGCGCAGGCCTCCGCGATCCTCGGACATCCCCCCGCGCAATTGCGGCAGCGCTACTGGCGCGAGGGCGGGCGGAGCGTGTGGATCCTGGAGGAAACCGGAAAGGAGGAATTGATTGGCGCGGGCTTCGTGGTCGCGCACCAACAAATCGATCACGTGCGCGTTCTGGCCTACCGTGAAAGCCGCGGGCAGGAAGTGAGGCAGCCGGCATTTCTGCGGCAATTCAAGGGCGCCCGCCTTGCCCGCGGCGCAAGCCTCGACCGGGATATCGACGGCATCGCCGGCGCCACGCTTTCGGTGGCGGCGATGGAGCGCATGGCCAGGCTGGCCCTGTATTTCGACGCCAGCAGCCGGAACTGACCGCCCGCCGATGGCGCGACGGCTGGTCGTCCTGAGGTGTCTGCGGCGGTGGCATGCTCGCGTCGGGATCACCGCCACGCTGTTTTTCCTGGTGCTTGCAGGTACGGGCGTCGGCTTGAACCACGGCGACGACTTACGACTCGACGGCAGGCATGTGCACTTCGCGTGGCTCGCACGCTGGTACGGCCGGCCAGCGGATGCGCCGCTGGACGCGTTCCGCTCGGGGCGTCACGAACTGGCGGCGGCGAACGGGCGCTGGTCGCTCGATGGCCGGGTGTTCGGCGAGAGGCTGCCGCAACCGGTCGGCCTTGCCGAGCTGCCCGATCTGTTCGTCGTGGCGAGCCGCGCCGCGCTGTACGTGTACCGCGATGACGGTGTGCTCGTCGAACGAATGGAGCAGGTCGCGCTTCCGGGGATGCCCCTGCAGGCGGTCGCATCGGCCGGCGGCACGTTCTTTCTGAAAACCGCGTCGGGGACCTTTGCGAGCGCGGACGCCATGTCGTGGCGGCGCACCGAGGCCCTGGAGATTTCCTGGTCGAGGCCGGTGCCGCTTTCGGGGACCGCGCAGCGGCGCTACGCCGCTGCGCTGCTGCCGGGGATCAGCGTGCAGCGGCTTCTGCTCGACTTGCACAGCGGGAGGTTCTTCGGCCGCTTCGGCACCTTGTTCGTCGATCTGCTGGCGGCGCTGCTTGCCGTCCTGTCATTGATCGGCGGCTGGCTATTTTTCCGCCCGCGGCATCGCCGCGAGAGACAATAAATGCGCCATCGCCGGCGAACTTCCTTGCGCGCCGCGTCCTCCTGCGCCGCGCGCGAGTATCGCGTCGGCTCCTGGGTATTCGGCACGATGGTGCTGCTCAGGATCGCCGAACGCGATGCGGCGCATGCGCGCGGCGCGGCGGCGCTGGTGCTGCGCGAATTTGACCGCATGCACCGCGACCTGCACGCCTGGAATCCCGGCGAGCTGGTGGCGCTGAACCAGTCCATCGCCCGCGGCGAAGATAACATCCTCACCACTTTCGAGATCGCCGCCTTGATCCGAGAGGCCCAGCGCCTGGCGGAGCGCTGCGGCGGCCTGTTGAATCCCGCGGTCGGCAAGCTGGTCGGCCTCTGGGGCTTCCACCGCGACAGGCCCGGCGGCCCGGTCCCGGCGGCGCGGCAGATCCGCGATCTGCTGCGCGCCAATCCATGCATGAGCGACCTGTCGGTGAGCGCAAACTCGGTGAGCAGCTCGAATCCGATCGTGCAGCTCGATTTCGGTGGTTGCGCGAAAGGGCACGCACTCGATCGCGCCGCGGAGATTCTGCGCGCCAACGGCGTGCGCAATGCCCTGGTCAATGTCGGCGGCAACATCATGGCGCTCGGGCGTCGCGCAGGGCGCGCCTGGCGTGTTGGCATCGAAGCCCCGCGCGGCGGCGGTCTTCTCGGCACGGTCGCATTGGAAGATGGGGAAGCGATCGGCACATCCGGCGACTACCGGCGCTTCTGCGAAATCGACGGCCGCAGGTTTTCCCATATCATCGATCCACGCATCGGCTATCCGGTCGCAGGGGTGGCATCTGTAACCGTGCTGGCGCACTCGCAACCGCGTGCGGGCCTATTGTCGGACGCGTCATCAAAGCCGATTTTCAGCGCCGGGATCAGACACTGGGAGTCGGTCGCGGCAAGGATGGGAATATCCAGCGCGATGCTGGTCGATGCCGCGGGGGACATCCACGTCACCGCCGAACTGATGCCCCGGCTGCGATTTTTGGGCTCGGCAGACTAGCGCTAAGCTATCATTCGCCAGCGGCCAAACGGTCGCAGATTGTCATTCCAAGGAGGAGAGAATGTCCAGGAGAATGCTATTTGCTGCCATGGCGGCAGTGTTCGCGGTTCCCGCAGCGGCCCAGCAAGTCACGTTCATGACCGGCCCGCAGGGCGGCTCGTGGATCCCGCTCGGCGGGGCGCTGAAGGGCATGTGGGAAAAGGACGTCCCTGGGCTGGCCATCACGCAGACACCGGGCGCCGGCATCGCCAACGTGCGCGGCGTGGACGAGGGCAAGGCGCAGATCGGCTTGGCCAACTCGAGCACCACGGTGGACGGCATCGCGGGCCGCGCACCCTACCCGAAGAAGGTGACCAAGGTATGCCAGGTCGCCAACCTCTACCCGCAATACTTCCAGGTGGTAGCGCTCGCCAGCGCCAACGTGGCTTCCTTCGCCGACTTCAAGGGCAAGTCGCTCGTGACACAGCCCAAGGGCAATACGGGCGAGCTGCTCACCGACCTGGTGCTGAAGCTGAACGGCATGAGCTACCAGTCGCTCTCCAAGGCGAACTTCCAGGCCGGCTACACCGACGCGGTCTCGTTGATGAAGGACGGCCACGCGCAGATCTTCACGCTCGGCACCACGGCGCCCGCCTCGGCGGTGATGGACCTCGCCAGCGCGCGCGACATCCACCTGGTGGCGGTGGACGAGAAGACCATGGGCGAGCTGAAGAAGATGAATCCCGGCTACAACAAGCTGATCATCAAGGCCGGGACCTATCCCAAGCAGGACAAGGACGTGCCGGTGATCGGCTATTCGACCCACATCGTCGCCGCCTGCGACCTGCCGGAGGACGTCGTCTACAAGATGACGAAGACCATGGCGACGCACGTCGACGATATGGCCGCGATCGTCAAGGCGATCCAGGGCATCACCGCCAAGGACATGGCGCTCGACATCGGCGTGCCCTTCCACAAGGGCGCGGCGAAGTACTACAAGGAAGTGGGGGCGATGTAGGGTCCGCCTGACGTGACGCGCAACGGGGCGGCCCGGTCGCCCCGTTTTGCATCGTGGAGGTGATCTCCGACGAGAAGCCCGCGACGGCGCCGGCGCTCAGGGCGCTGCGCTGGCTCGCGCTCGCCATCGCGGTCTCGATGTCGCTGTATCACATGTACGTCGCGGGCTTCGGCCCGCCCGAAGCCCTCATCTTCCGCGGCACGCACCTGCTGTTCGCGCTGACGCTGGTCTTCATCCTGTACCCGGCCGGAAGCGGCGCGCGGCGCCTGATCGACCTGGTCCTGCTGGCGGGCGGCTGGGGCCTGGTGCTGCACATCTTCCTCAACTACTCGTACTTCGAGAACCGCATCATCTACATCGACGACCTGACCGCCTGGGACAAGTTCTACGCGGTGGTGTCGGTGGTCGTGGTGCTCGAGGCGACGCGCCGCGTCATCGGCTGGGCGCTGCCGCTCACGGCGATCTGCTTTCTCGCCTATGCCCTGAGCTCGCACGTGACGCTGCCCGTGCTGATGGAGCAGGTGTACCTGTCCACCGAAGGCATCTTCGGCTCGACGCTGGGCGTGTCCGCTTCGTACGTGATGCTGTTCGTGCTGTTCGGCGCATTCATGGAAAAGAGCGGCACCGGCCAGCTGTTCATGGATTTCGCCATGTCGATCACCGGAAGCCAGGCGGGCGGGCCCGGCAAGGTCGCGGTGGTCTCGTCGAGCCTGTTCGGCACGGTGTCCGGGAGCGCGGTGGCGAACGTCATGGTCGACGGGCCGATCACCATTCCGCTCATGAAGCGCACCGGCTTCCGGCCGCATTTCGCGGCCGCGGTCGAGGCGGTCGCGTCCACCGGCGGCCAGCTGATGCCGCCGATCATGGGCGCCGCCGCCTTCGTCATGGCCGAGTTTTTGGCAGTGCCCTACGCGCAGATCACGCTCTGGGCGGTGGTGCCGTCCTTCTTGTATTACCTGGCCGTGTTTTTTGCGGTGCATTTCGAGGCGAAGCGCTACAGCCTGGCGGGCGTGCCGAAGGCGGAGCTGCCGCGTTTCCTGGCGGTCGTGTCGGAGCGAGGCCACCTGTTCGTCCCCATCCTGCTCGTGCTGGTCGGGCTGATCCTCGGTTATTCGGCGCCGCTGTGCGCGCTGGTGGGAGCGCTCGTCTGCCTGCCCATGGCGCTGGTGCGCAAGTCGACGCGCGAGGGCATCCGCTGGCGCTCGGTGATCGAAGCGCTGGACGAGGGGGCGAGAAATACCCTGGCCGTCGCCATGGCCTGCGCCTGCGCGGGGATCGTCATCGCCTGCGTCACCATCACCGGGCTCGGGATCGTGTTCACGCAGGTCGTGGTGTCGCTGGCGCAGGACCGGCTGGTCCTCGCGCTCGTCCTGACGGCGATGGCGGGCATCGTACTCGGTATGGGGATGCCGACCACGCCCGCCTACATCATGATGGTGGCGCTGCTCGTGCCCGCCGTGATCAAGCTCGGCGTGGCCGGCTGCCCGCTCCCGGTCACCCCGGAATGCAAGGCCGCGATGACGCCGGCGGCGCACATGTTCGCGTTCTACTTCGCGATACTCTCGGCGATCACGCCGCCGGTGGCGCTTGCCGTGTTCGCCGCGGCGGGGCTCGCCAAGGCCAACATGTGGCGATCGGGCTTCGCGGCTATGCGGGTCGCGGCGCCCGCGTACATCGTGCCCTTCATGTTCGTCTACGAGCCGCGGCTGCTCCTGATCGTGAACGACTGGTCCCGCGACTGGCTGTACGTCGGCTGGTCGGTGGCATCGGCGTCGATCGGCGTCATCGCGCTCGCCGGCGGCCTGTTCGGCTGGCTGATCGGCTTCGCCACGGCGTGGCAGCGGGCGGTGCTCATCGTCGCCGCGCTGTGCCTGATCAAGCCCGGGGCCTACAGCGACGCGATCGGCCTGGTTCTGCTCGCGCTGGTGATCGGCGTGCAGTGGGTGCAGCGGCGGCGCCTCGCCGAGGCGGCCGGCTAGCGCGCGTCGTCGTCCAGGCGCCTGACGTTGCGCTCCACGCGGTACTCGCCCTCGATCACCGTGCCTTTGGCGCGCACCGCCTTGCGCGCCCCGCGCGTCTTCCACGCGAGCCACGCCCACACGCCGAGCGCGACGCCGCCGGCGACGGCGAGGACCACGGAGGCGAAGATGAACGCGAGGGCAAAAAGGGCGATGCCGAGCGCGATCCCGGCGACGCGCTGCAGCAGGTTCAAGCCGGCGCGGGCTCGGCGGGATCGAAGTCGATCTCGACCTTGGCGCCGTTGGGATCGAAGAAGAACAGCTGCCAGGTGCCGTAGGACGGCAGCCTCCTGAGCTCGTAATCGACGCCGCGGGACTTCAGCTTCGCCGCCGCGGCGGCGAGTCCCTTGCCCGTGAACGCCATGTGGTCGATGACGCCCTTCACCAGCCGCTTGCCATCCACGCCGGCCACGATGTGCAGGATGGGATCCGGCCCCCTGCCTGCGTCCGCATAGAGCCAGGCGCCCGGGAAGGTGAACGGCGGGCGCGCCCCGGGCTTGAGGTTCAGGTGCTCCTCGTAGAACGCCAGCGTCGCGGGCAGGTCGTCGGTGAGGATGGTGAAGTGATTGACTGCGGTCACGGACATCTCAGGCTCCTTTGGCCGCGGCCTGCGTCTGCCGCGTCTTGTCCAGCACCGTCATCGCCGTAGTGACCAGCGCCGCGATGTCGGCCGCGTTCGCCGGCACGATCAGCGTATTGGACTGCTTGGCCAGGCTGCCGAACGCGGCGACGTATTCCTGCGCG
>JBGPPD010000054.1:0-15361 GCA_041488375.1 Gammaproteobacteria bacterium
GCGGCACCAGGCCGCCCATTCGCTCGCCACCCCCGCCGGCAAGTCCTCGCCCTGGCCGAAGACCTGCGCCGGGACGTAGCCGAAAAGCCGCGAAATCGACGGCAGCAGCACGTGCGTGAGGAACCACATCCCCGCGCGGCCCGTGCCGCGCCAATGCCGCCAATAGCCGCTCTGCACCCCGACGAAGACCGCCCCTGCGAGGCGTTCGTGTCCCGGCACCAGGCCCAGGCTGTTTCCGCCGAAGCTGTGGCCCACTGCGAGCAGCTTCGCGCCGGGCGCGGCGCGCTCGAGCTCGTCGAGCGCCGCGCCCGCGTCGAGCTGCGCCCAGTCGCGGATGCGGGCCCCGAGCGCGGGCAAGGGCCCGTGCCGCGAGGCGGCGATGCCCCGGTAGTCGTAGGTGAGCACCGTGAAGCCGCGCTCCTCGAGGAAGGCGGCGAAAGCGGAGTAGTACTGCTGGCGCACGCCCACCGCGGAATTCACCAGCACGGCGCGGCCGTTGGGCTGCGCCGGGCGGTACAGCGTGCCGCCGAGCTTGAATCCGTCGCGCGCGGCGAACTCGACCGGCCGGACGCTCACTTCGGCACGAGTCGCGGGCGCCCGTTCGAGTCGATGGCGACGTAGGTGAGCGTCGCTTCGGTCACCTTGACCACTTTGGCTTCGGCGCGGCCGCGCTCGGCGTACACCTCGACATTCACCGTGATCGAGGTGTTGCCGATGCGCACCACGTCCGCGTAGAGCGACAGGATGTCGCCGATCTGCACCGGCTGCTTGAAGACGAAGGAATTGACCGACACGGTCGCCACGCGGCCGCGCGCCACGCGCCCGGCGACGGTGCCGCCGGCGACGTCCACCTGCGCCATGATCCAGCCGCCGAAGATGTCGCCGTTGTGGTTGGAATCCGCCGGCATCGGCACGACGCGCAGCGCGGGGATCTTGCCCTTGGGCAGCTTCAGGCCCGGGGGCTGATGAGAAGCGCGGCCCACCTTCCTAGCGCGTCTCGAGGTAGTGCAGCGGCCCGCCGCGGAACGGCGCGAAGCCGGTGCCGAAGATCAGGCCCGCGTCGATCAGCTCGGCGTCGGCGACGATGCCTTCGGCCAGCACGGCTTTGGCCTCGGTGAGGTAGGGCTCGATCAGCGCTTCGAGCAGCTCGGGCTTCCAGGCGTCGGGCTGTCCCTTCACCGGCTTGCCGTTCTCATAGCGATAGATGCCCTGCCCGGTCTTCTTGCCGAGCTGCCCGAGCGCCACCTTGTTGAGCAGTGCCTGGGGCGCCTCGGGTTCTGCGTGCGCGCCCTTCTTCGCCAGTTCCCTGCCCGCGGCGAGGCAGATGTCCAGGCCCACCGTGTCGGCGAGTTCGATCGGGCCCATCGGCATGCCGAACTGCTCCATCGCCGCGTCGATGGTTTCCGGCTTGAGGCCTTCGTCGAGCAGCCGGAAGGCGTTCTGCATGTAGGGGCCGAGCACGCGGTTGACCAGGAACCCGGGGGAGTCCTGCACCGGAAGGGGCAGCTTGTCGATCTGGCGCACGAAGGCGATGGCCCTGCTCGTCATGTCGGGGTTGGTGCCCGAACCGGACACCACCTCCACCAGCTGCAGCTGCGGCACCGGGTTGAAGAAGTGGATGCCGACCAGGCGCGCGGGATCGCGGAATTGCGCGGCGATGTCGGCGAGCTTCAGGCTCGAGGTGTTGCTGGCGATGACCGCGTCGGGCCTGGCCACCGCCTCCACCTTCGCGAACAGTTCGCGCTTGGCCTGCAGGTTCTCGAAGATCGCCTCGATGACTACGTCGGCGCGTGCCGCGCCGGCGCCCGCCACGTCCGGGATCAGCCGGTCCAGCGCGTCGCGCACGCGGCGCGGGTCCTTGAGGCGCTTGCCGAACAGTTCCGCCGCGCGCTTCACCGCGGGCGCCAGGCGCTCGGGCGAGGTGTCCTGCAGCGTCACCGTGATGCCGCGCAGCGCGCACACCGCGGCGATGTCGCCGCCCATCACGCCGGCGCCGATCACGTGCACGTGGCGCGCCTTGAACGGCGCGCCCTTGGCCAGGCCCTTCATGCGCTCCTGCAGGAAGAAGATGCGGATCAGGTTGCGCGTGGTCGGGTGCTCGAACAGCGCGGCGAGGGAGCAGGACGCGTCCGCCTGCGCCGCGAACGGGTCGCCGTCGTACTTCACCCAGGCCTGCAGGATCGCGTAGGGCGCGGGGTAGTGCTCGCGGCGCACGCGTTTCGCCACCTGTTTCCTCGCCTGCGAGGCGACCAAGCCGCGGCCGATGCCCAGCATCAGCCGGTCGGCCAGGCCGAGCTTGCGCGGCGGCTTCGCTTCCAGCGTGACCATGCGCGCGGTGTTCTCGAGCACGCGCAGCGGCACTGCCTCGGTGGCGAGGCCGATCTTCTTCGCGCGCCGCGCGTCCACCGCGCGGCCGGTGAGGATCATGTCGAGCCCCGTCGCGGGGCCCACCAGTTTGGGCAGCCACTGCAGGCCGTGCCAGGACGGCCAGATGCCGAGCATCACCTCGGGGAAGGCGAAGCGCGTCCTGGGTTCGTCGAGCGCCACGCGGTAAGTGCAGGCGAGCGCCAGCTCCAGTCCGCCGCCCATGCAAAAGCCGTTCACCATGGCGGTGGTGGGGAAGGGCAGGTCGCGCAGCTTCTGCATCGTGTCCCAGCCGAGCCGGTTGAAGGCGAAGGCCTCCTGGGCGTTGGCGAAGCGGGTGAACTCCTTGATGTCCGCGCCGGCGATGAAGTTCTCCTTCGCCGAGCGGATGACCAGGCCCTTGGGCTTGGCCGAGGCGATCGCTTCGAGCGCGGCGCCGAGTTCCTGCAGCGCCTCGCGCGAGAAGGTGTTGGCGGATTCGCCCTGCTTGTCGAAGGTGAGCCAGGCGAGGCCCTGGCGGTCCGTCTCCCAGCGCCAGTGCTTGGCGAGCGTGTCGGCCTGCGCGCGGTCCATGCTCAGGCCGCCTCCAGCAGCATCGCGCCGCCCAGCCCGCCGCCGATGCAGATCGAGGCAATGCCGCGCTTGGCGTTCTTGCGCTTCAGGAGCTTGAGCATGTGCAGCACGATCCTCGCGCCGGACGCGCCTACCGGATGCCCGAGCGCCACCGCTCCGCCGTCGACGTTGAGTGTCTCCTGGTCCAGCTCGCCCATCGCACGCTCGAGCCCCAGCTGCTCCCGGCAATAGGTCTCGTCCTTCCACGCCGCGAGGCAGCCCAGCACCTGCGCCGCAAAGGCCTCGTTGATTTCCCAGTAGTCCAGGTCGTTCAGCGCCAGGCCGTGGCGGCGCAGGATCGGCGTCGCCGCATGCACGGGCCCCAGGCCCATCTGCGCCGGATCGAGCCCGGCCCATTGCGAGTCCACGATGCGCCCGATCGGCGCGAGGCCGTGGCGCTGCACCGCTTCCTCGGAGGCGAGCACCAGCCAGGCCGCGCCGTCGGTGATCTGCGAGCTGTTGCCCGGCGTGACGTTGCCGTACTTGCGATCGAAGAAGGGCTTGAGCTTGGCGAGGCCCTCCGGCGAAGCGTCGCGCCGCACGCCGTCGTCCAGGCCGTAGACGTTGCCCTTGGCGTCATACAGTGCCTCGACTTCGCCGCCCCCCGGCTTGAGCGGGCCTTCGTCCTGCGCGCGCGCCACCCGCTGGTGGCTGCGCACCGAGTAGGCGTCCATGTGCTCGCGCGTAATGCCGAAGCGGTAGGCGAGGTTTTCCGCGGTCTGGCCCATCAAGAGGCCGACCATCGGGTCGGTGAGGCCCTTCATGATGCCGATTACCGGCGCGAGCAGCGCCTTGAACGGCATGCGCGCGAACAGGGCCGCGCGCTGCCCGCCGGTCTTCGCCGCCGCCAGGTCTGAGAACCAGTTCACCATCTTGTCGTTGTACAGCAGCGGCGCGCGCGAGAGCGCGTCCACGCCGCCCGCCAGCACCAACTGCGAGCGCCCGGCGAGGATGTTGTTGACGCCGGAGTCCAGGGCCTGCATGCCGCTCGCGCAATTGCGCATCACGGTCCAACCCGGCACTTTCTCGCCGCAGCCCAGGCGCAGCGCCGCCACGCGGCCGATGTTCACCTCGTCCACCGAGGGCGCGGCGCAGCCCAGGATCACCTCGTCGAGTTCCTGCGGCGCGAATTTCTGCCGTACCAGCAGCGCGCGGCCCGCCTGCACCGCAAGGTCGCCCGCGGCGAAGGGGCCGGGGCGGTTCTTGGATTTCAGGAACGGCGTTCTCGCGCCGTCGATGACGTAGACGGACTTGGCGTTCATGGTCAGGCCGCCTTGGCTTGCGCCGGTTTCTCGTCGCCCAGCTTCTGCAGGATCTCGGCGCGGCCGAAGTCCTGCGGGAAATCGTCCACCAGGATGACGCGCTTGCGCAGCGCCTCCTTGCGCTGCCACTGCGTGTGCTCCTCCGGCGTGATGACGCCCTTGTCGCGCGCCAGCAGCGCCGTGTCGACGCCCGAGCGCGGCGCGAGCGTGCCGCCCTTCACCGCCTCGCGGAACTTCTTCTCGATCGGCTCGCAGGCCACGGTGGCGAGGAACGCCGTCTCCAGCACGCCGGTGGCATCGGCCTCGCCCTTGGGCAGGTAGATGCCGGCGGTCAGGCGGTCGCGCGCGGTGCCCGGCTCGAGGGCGAGGCGCGCACACTCGTGGTTGCGGGAATCCAGCGGCGGCCGGAACGACATGCCGAGCGGGAAGATGGTCCAGCGCAGCAGCGTCGCCAGTGCCTTGACCGGGAAATTGGACAGCACCTGGTCGATCGCCTGCTGCGCCGAGTACAGCGCGTCGCGCACCGCCCAGCGCACCAGCGGCAGGTCGGCCTTGAGGCGTCCCTGGTCCTCGTAGTGCTTCAGCGTCGCCGACACCAGGTACATCATCGAGAGCACGTCGCCCAGGCGGCCGGAGAGCTTTTCCTTGCGCTTGAGCGCGCCGCCCATCGCCAGCATCGACACGTCGGCGAGGAAGGCGAAGGCCGCCGACAGGCGCGTCACGTGCCGGTAGTAGTGGCGCGTCTCGGGCGCGGCGGCGAGCGGCACCGAGACGAAGGCCGAGCGCGTCAGGCCGTGCACCACGGTGCGCACGCCGTTCGACAGCGTGTGGCCGATGTGCGAGGTGAGCGCGTCGTCGAATTCGCGCGAGGCTTCCTCGCCCTTCAATTCCTTGGCGGCGCGCATCTCGCGCAGCACGTAGGGATGGCAGCGGATCGCGCCCTGGCCGAAGATGATCAGCGTGCGCGTGAGGATGTTGGCGCCCTCCACCGTGATGCCCACCGGCAGCACCTGGTAGCCGCGCCCGACCCAGTTGTTGGGCCCGAGGCAGATGCCTTTGCCGCCGTGGATGTCCATGGCGTCGTTGACGCAGTCGCGCGCTCGCTCGGTCATGTGGTACTTGGCGATGGCCGAGATCACCGAGGGTTTCTCGCCCAGGTCCACCGCGCCCGCGGTCATCACGCGCGTGGCCTCCATCAGGTAGGCGTTGGCGGCGATGCGGCCGAGCGCTTCTTCCACGCCCTCGAGCTTGCCGATCGGCGTGCGAAACTGGCTGCGCACGCGCGCATAGGCGCCGGTGACGCGGGCCAGCGCCTTGGCGCCGCCCACCGAGGAGGTCGGCAGCGAGATCGAGCGGCCGGCGGCGAGGCAGTTCATCAGCATCATCCAGCCCTTGCCGGCGTATTCGCGCCCGCCGATGATCCATTCGATCGGCACGAACACGTCCTTGCCGGAATTGGGGCCGTTCTGGAACACGGCGTTGAGCGGCAGGTGGCGCCGGCCGATGTTCACGCCGGGCGTACTGGTGGGAATCAGCGCGCAGGTGATGCCCAGGTCCTCCTTGCCGCCGAGCAGGTGCTCCGGGTCGTACAGGCGAAACGCCAGGCCGAGGAGCGAGGCGACGGGCCCGAGCGTGATGTAGCGCTTATCCCAGGTGAGGCGCATGCCCAGCGTCTCCTTGCCCTGCCAGGTCCCACGGCACACCACGCCGAAATCCGGGATCGAGGCCGCGTCCGAGCCGGCTTCCGGGCTGGTGAGCGCGAAGCAGGGAATCTCCAGGCCCTTGGCGAGGCGCGGCAGGTAGTGGTTTTTCTGCTCGTCGGTGCCGTAGTGCAGCAGCAGCTCGGCGGGCCCGAGCGAGTTGGGCACCATCACCGTGACGCCGAGCGCGTTGGAGCGCGAGGAGAGCTTCATCACCACCGCGGAATGGCCGAGCGCGGAGAAGCCCAAGCCGCCGTACTTCTTCGGGATGATCATGCCGAAGAAGCCCTTGTCCTTGAGGTACTGCCACAGCCGCGGCGGCAGGTCGTAGCGCTCGTGCGTGATCTCCCAGTCGTCGGCCATGGCGCAGGCCTCTTCCACCGGGCCGTCGAGGAACGCCTGCTCCTCGGCCGAGAGGCGCGGCGCGGGCGTGTGCAGCAGCCGTTCCCAGTCGGGGCGACCGGAGAACAGATCGGCGTCCCACCACACCGTGCCGGCGTCGATCGCCTCTTTCTCGGTCTGCGACATGTCGGGGAGGATGCGGCGATAGATCGCCAGCACCGGGTCGCTGAACAGCTTGCGGCGCAGTGCGGGCAGGTTGGCGGCCGCGGCCAGCGCGAAGAACAAGGCGGCGAGCACGGCGTTGGTCCCCGCGGCAAAGCCGAGCACCGTGGCCCAGGTGCCCCCCATCACGCCCACGGCCGCGGTCCAGACGAAAATCGGCGCGCGGAAGTAGGCGAGCAGGACGAGCACCGCGAGCGTGCCGAAGGCGAAGGTGAGCATGGCGATCTCCCTGGGGGCGGCCGCCTCAGGCGGCTTTCTTGACGTGGATCGAACCCGCGAGCGGCGCCAGCAGCCCGGCGCTCAGGAACGCGGTCAGGCGCTCCTGCAGCACGCGCGCGTCGTAGCGGTCTTCGGGCTTGGCCCCGGCGATGAGCTGCACGGTGTCGGTGGCGGCGAGCGTGTAGGCCAGCGTGCCGAACATGAAGTGCATGCGCCACACCAGCTCGTCCTTGGGCAGCTCGGGCAATGCCCTGGCGAAGGCCGCCTTGAAGCGCTCCATGGCCGGGGCGTACATCTGGCCGATCAGCTGGCGGATCGGCTTGGCCGGCTCGGTGTAGGCGCGGCCGAGCAGCCGCGTGAAATTGCGGCCGCCGCCGCGCGTGTCCTCGATCATGCGCAGGCTCGCGCCGATGAAGGCGCGAATGATGGCGTCGGGCGTGAGCGCGTGGCCGGCCGCATCCGCTTCCAGGCGCTCCAGTTCGGCGATGCGCTGCGCGTTCATCGCGTCCAGCCGCCGCCGGAACACCGCTTCGATGAGGGCGTCCTTCGAGCCGAAGTGGTAGTTCACCGCGGCGAGGTTGACGCCGGCCTTCGAGGTCAGCATGCGCATCGAGGCGCCCTCGAAGCCGTGCTGCATGAACAGCTCCTCGGCGGCGTCGAGAATGCGGGTCTGGGTCTCGTTCAGGGGCTTGATGGCGCGCAGGTTCATGGCGGTTCCGGGCTCTTGCGTCGTGCGAGTGGGATTCAAACGAACGTTTGAATGATACGCGGCGGACTTTTGCGCCGTCAAGGGGTTCTATGATGCGGCCGTGGCACGCCACGAGCCCGCTTCCTCCCCGAAACCTTCCCTGCGCGGCAGCGAATGGCGCGTGCTGGGAACGCTGCTGCCTTACCTGTGGGAGTACCGCTGGCGGGTGCTGGCGGCGCTGACCCTGCTGGTGGGCGCCAAGTTCACCAACGTCGCGGTCCCGCTGGTGATGAAGGAGGTGGTCGACGGCCTCGACCCGACGCTGGCCGTGCTCGCGGTGCCGGCGGCACTGCTGGCGATTTACGGCGCGCTGCGCTTTTCCACCACGCTGTTCGCCGAGCTGCGCGACGTGATGTTCGTGCGGGTCACGCAGCGCGCCATCCGGCGCGTGGCGCTGGGCGTGTTCCGCCACCTGCACAGCCTGTCGCTCAGGTTCCACCTCGAGCGCCAGACCGGCGGCATGACGCGCGACATCGAACGCGGCACCCGCGGCATCTCGACGCTGCTGTCCTACCTGATCTTCTCCATCCTGCCGGTGATCCTGGAGTTCGCGCTGGTGGCCGCGGTGCTGCTGGCGAAGTTCGACTGGCGCTTCGCCGCCATCACCTTCACCGCGGTGGCCGTGTACATCGGCTTCACCTTCCTGGTCTCGGAATGGCGCATCGCCATCCGCCGGCGCGCCAACGAGCTCGACTCGCGGGCCAACACGCGCGCCGTCGACAGCCTGCTCAACTACGAGACGGTGAAGTACTTCGGCAACGAGGAATTCGAGGCCGCGCGCTACGACGAGAGCCTGCGGCGCTACGAGTCGGCCGCCACCGCGAGCGAGGCTTCGCTCGGCCTGCTCAACATCGGCCAGAGCCTGGTGATCGCCTGCGCCGTGACCGCCCTCATGTTCCTCGTCGCCGAGGGCGTGGCGGCGAAACAGCTCACGCTCGGCGACCTGGTGCTGGTCAACGGGCTGCTGATCCAGCTCTACATCCCGCTCAACGCCCTCGGCATGGTGTACCGCGAGATCAAGCAGTCGCTCGCCGACATGGACCGCATGTTCCGGCTGCTCTCCGAGAACCTGGAGGTGCAGGACCGGCCGGGCGCCCCGGACCTGGCGCCGGGGTCGGCGAGGGTGGAGTTCCGCGACGTGGATTTCTCCTACGAGCCGGCGCGCAGGATCCTGCACGGCGTGAGCTTCGCGATTCCCGCCGGGCAGCGCGTGGCGGTGGTCGGGCATTCCGGCTCGGGCAAGTCGACGCTGGCGCGCCTGCTGTACCGCTTCTACGACGTCGGCGCCGGCGCGATCCTGGCCAACGGCAGGGACATCCGCGACCTCACGCAGAAGAGCCTGCGCGCCGCGATCGGCATCGTGCCGCAGGACACGGTGCTGTTCAACGACACCATCCTGTACAACATTCAGTACGGACGCCCGGAGGCGACGGCGCAGGAAGTCATCGAGGCGGCGCGCGCGGCGCACATCCACGACTTCATCGAGACGCTGCCGCTCAAGTACCAGAGCGCGGTGGGCGAGCGCGGCCTGAAGCTCTCCGGCGGCGAGAAGCAGCGCGTGGCCATCGCGCGCGCCATCCTGAAGAACCCCTCCATCCTGATCTTCGACGAGGCCACCTCCGCGCTCGATTCCAAGTCGGAAAAGGCGATCCAGGGCGAGCTCGAGCGCATCGCACAGGGCCGCACCACGCTGGTCATCGCCCACCGCCTGTCCACGGTGATGGACGCCGACCAGATCCTGGTGCTCGACCACGGCCGCATCGTCGAGCGCGGCACGCACCGCGAACTCCTCGAGGCGGGCGGCGAGTATTCCCGCATGTGGGCGCTGCAGCAGCAGGCCGCCGAGGCCGAAGCCGTCCTGGAGCGGGCGAAGGCCGCCTGAAATCGGGGTCAGAGCCCGATTTCCACCTGCCATAGTTCACAGCCTTTCTAGGACAGCTTGCCTAGCCCCTTATTTTTGCTTGCATTTTTGAATTTGCCTGCTAGACTTCGCGGACTTCCGACCGGCACCGGAACCATGCATCGCACCGAACGCAAACTGCATTCGCTGGAAAAAATCGTCGCGCTGGCGGCGCTGCTGGCCGTGCTGTTCGTGTCGGTCGGGTTCGCGCAGGGCGCCGGACCGAAGCACCGCAACGCCGAGCTGCCCGACAAGATGGCGCTGCGCTCTTCGGTGGCGCTGGTGCAGGACGCGGAGAGCGGCGAGACGCTGTTCGACAAGAACAGCGAGACGGTGCTGCCGATCGCCTCGATCACGAAACTGATGACCGCCATCGTGGTGCTGGAAGACAAGCTCGACCTCGAGGAGCGCGTGGTCATCAGCAAGGACGACCTGATCGCGACGCACAGCTCGCGCATGCGCGGGCGCCTGCGCCCGGGATCGGCGCTGACGCGCGACGAGCTGCTGCTGCTCGCGCTGATGGCCTCGGAGAACCGCGCCGCCGCCGCGCTGGCGCGCACCGCCCCCGGCGGCACCGAGGCCTTCGTCGCGGCGATGAACCGCGAAGCCGAGCGCCTCGGCCTGCACGACACGCGCTACACGGACCCCACCGGCTTGTCGCCGGACAACGTCTCCAGCGCGCAGGACCTCGCCAAGCTGGTCAAGGCGGCGCACGGCTACCCGCTGATCCGCGAGTACTCCACGCGCCGCAGCGCCTTCGTCAGGGCGCGCGGCGGCAGGGTTGGGTACAGCAACACCAACAGCCTGGTGCGCTCGGGCAAGTGGGACATCGAGCTCTCGAAGACCGGCTACATCAACGCCGCCGGGCGCTGCCTGGTGATGCACATGCGCGTCGCCTCGCGCGAGCTGGTGGTGGTGCTGCTCGATTCCTACGGCAAGTACTCGCGCATCGGCGACGCACGGCGCATCCGCAAGTGGCTCGAAACCAGCGTCCTGCTCGACCCGCCCGGCTAGGCCGCATCCGCTATTGCGGGCCGGTGGCCCCGGCCGGCAGCTTCCGCGAAGACGCGATCGCGGGCTTGTCGCTGCCGCAGAAGGCGCTGCCCCCGAAGTATTTCTACGACGCCGCCGGCAGCCGGCTGTTCGAGCGCATCTGCCGCCTGCCCGAGTACTACCCGACGCGCGCCGAGCTGGCCCTGACGCGGCGGCACCTGCCGGCGATCGCCCGCTTCGCCGGCCGGGGCTGCGAACTCATCGAGTACGGCAGCGGCGCCAGCCTCAAGACGCGCCTGCTGATCCGCGCGTTGCGCCCGTCCGTGTACGTGCCGGTGGATATCTCCGAGGACGCGCTCGCCGGCGCCGCGCGGCGCCTGGCGCGCGAGTTCGCCTGGCTGCACATCTTCGCGGTGCGGGGCGACTTTTCGCAGCCCTTGCGCCTGCCGGTGCACCGCGCGCGCGCCGCTCGCCGGCGCATCGTGTACTTCCCCGGCTCCACCATCGGCAATCTGGCACCGCAGGAGGCGCAGGCCTTCCTCAAGATGACGCGCGGCCAGGTGGGCCGCGCGGGCGCGATGCTGGTGGGCGTGGACCTGAAGAAGGACGCCAACCGGCTGCACGCCGCCTACAACGATGCGCGCGGCGTGACGGCGGCGTTCAACCTGAACCTGCTGCGGCGGGCGAACCGGGAGCTGGGCGCCGACTTCGACCTGCGGCGCTTTCGCCACTACGCCTTCTACAACCCGTCCCCCGGGCGCATCGAGATGCACCTGGTGAGCGTGGCGCGGCAGTCGGTCAACGTCGGCGAGCACCGCTTCGCCTTCGAAGCCGGCGAAACCATCCACACCGAAAATTCCTACAAGTACTCGGTCGAGGCGTTCGCCGCGCTCGCCGCGGAAGCCGGCTTTCGCAGCGAGAAGGTGTGGCGCGACGCGCAGCGGCGCTTCGCGCTGTTCGGCCTGGTGGCGGCGTAAAAATCGGGGTCAGAGCCCGATTTCCCGGCACTCGACGATCGTCCGCGCCGATTTTGACTTTCCATGGTCTCGTGTTTTTTGGCTCGGTGAATCTTCGAGCCAAAAAACACGAGATCGATTTGAAATGCCAAATCCGCGTGCGGGCGGTATCAGATTCCGGCCCCCCGGAAATCGGGCTCTGACCCCGATTTTCAGGCCGAGCCGATGCGCGCCTCGCGCGGCCGGTGGCCGACCGAGCGGGACACGCGGTCGGCGGTTTCCTTGATCAGCGGCCCCCACTGCGGCTTCATGCGGTCGGCGGGGGTCGAGAGCGATAACGCGGCGATCAGCTGCCCGGCGTTATCGCGCACGCCGGCCGCCACGCAGCGCACGCCGATCTCCGCTTCCTCGTTGTCGGTGGCCCAGCCCTGGCGCTGGATGCGCTCCAACTCGCGCTCGAGCAGCGCCGCGTTGCTGAGGGTGTTCCTGGTGTGCGCGGCGAGCCCGGTGCGCTTGGCGTATTCGCGCAGCCGCGCGAAGCCGTCCTCCAGCAGGAACAGCTTGCCCGCGGCCGTGATGTGCAGCGCGGCGCGCGCGCCGATCACGTGCACCACGCGCATCGCCGAGCGCCCGGAGGAGGTGCGCTCGACGTAGACGATCTCGTCGTCATGGCGCACCGAGAGGTTCACCGTCTCGCCGGTCTGCGCGTGCAGCTCGCGCATCACCGGGAGCGCAAGCTCTCGCACGCTGATGCGCGAGCGCACCAGGTTGCCCAGTTCCAGCAGCCGCATGCCCAAGCGGTAGCTGCCCGGCTCGATGCGGTCCACCAGGCGCCCGCCGGACATCGCCGACAGGATGCGGTGCGCGGTGGAGGGGTGCAGCCCGGTGTATTGCGCCACCTGCTTCAGGCCCAGCGGCTCGGGGTGCGCGCCGAGCACGTCGAGCAGCTTCATCATCCGGTCGATGACCTGGATCGGGCCCTTCACGTCGTCCTTGGCGTTCATCCAGCCGCGATTCTATCTCACGATGTGAAACGCGCGTGCTAACATTCGCGCGCATGCCGGTGGTGACCAACATCGCGGACCTGCGCGAGATGGCGCGCAAGCGCGTCGCAAAGGCGATCTTCGAGTACGTCGACCGCGGCGCCTACGACGAGCAGACGCTGCGCGCCAACCGCGCCGACCTGGAGGCGCTGCGTTTCCGCCAGCGTGTGGGGATCGACGTCGACCGGCGCTCCACGCGCAGCACCATGGCGGGCCACGAGGTGGCGATGCCGGTGGCGATCGCGCCGGTGGGGCTCACGGGCCTGAACTGGGCCGACGGCGAGATTCTCGGCGCGCGCGCGGCGCAGAAGTTCGGCGTCCCGTTCACGCTCTCCACCATGTCCATCTGCTCGATCGAGGACGTGGCGGGCGCGGTGGACCAGCCCTTCTGGTTCCAGCTCTACGTGATGCGCGACCGCGGCTTCGCCGCCTCGCTCATCGAGCGCGCCAAGGCCGCGAAGTGCTCGGCGCTGGTGCTGACCCTCGACCTGCAGATCCAGGGGCAGCGCCACAGGGACCTGAAGAACGGCCTCGCCGTGCCGCCGAAGCTCACGCTCGGCACGCTGCTCGACGTGATGACCAAGCCCGGCTGGGCGCTGAACGTGCTCTCCGGCCGGCGCAAATCCTTCGGCAACCTGGAGGGCCGCATTCCGGACGCGAGGAGCCTGAGCACCCTGTCGCAGTGGATCGCCGGCCAGTTCGACCCGACGCTGTCCTGGAAGGACGTCGAGTGGGTGAAAAAGCAGTGGGGCGGAAAGCTGATCCTGAAAGGGATCCTCGATGCCGAGGACGCGAAGATCGCCGCCGGCACCGGCGCCGACGCCATCGTGGTGTCCAACCACGGCGGGCGCCAGCTCGACGGCACCGTGTCCTCGATCCACGCGCTGCCCGAGGTGGTGCGGGCGGTGGGCGGGCGCACCGAGGTCTGGTGCGACGGCGGCATCCGCTCCGGCCAGGACGTGCTGCGCGCGCTCGCGCTCGGCGCGCGCGGCACGCTGATCGGCAGGGCCTTCGCCTACGGCCTGGGCGCGATGGGCGAGGCGGGCGTGGCGAAGGCGCTCGAGATCCTGCAGAAGGAACTCGACGTCACGATGGCCCTGTGCGGGCTGCGCGACGTCAAGGACGCGAGCCCGGCGATCCTGCGCGGCGGTTAGCCCTCGCGGCGAACCTGCCGGGCGCGAGCGCCTCGGCCAGCGGCGCTTCCAGCGGCAGCGGCTCGCCCTCCATCAGGCTGGCCAGCAGTTCCGCGCCCAGTCCCGCCCACAGCAGCCCGCGCGAGCCGTAGGCGAAGGCGCCGTACAGGCCCGGCGCTTCCCCGAGCGCGCCGATGAGCGGCAGCCGGTCGTGCGCCGCCGTGCGGAAACCCACGCGTCCTTCGAGTCTGGCGGGATCCAGCCCTTGCGCCGCGCCCGGGACCAGCCGGTCGAGGCGTTCGAGATTGCCGGCGTGGCTGTCGGCGCGCAGGCCCGGGTCGTCGTCGTCGAGGTCGAAGCTGGCGCCGGTGACGCTGATGCCGTCAATCGGTGGGAGAACCATGCCGCCTCGGAGGACAACAGTTTTCAGTGCATGAATGGCGGGGAGATAGGTGAGTTGGCCTCTGATGCGGCGGAGCCGGATGTGAGGAGAAGGCGACAACCGCATGGCGTCGGCGGCATTCGCCAGCACCAGGTTTGGGGACGACGAGATTTCGCGGTCCGCTGCGTCGAGCACCATCCAGCGTTCGCCGCGGCGCTGGATCGCCGCGGCTTCGCGACCGAGCAGCATCGCGGACCGCGATCGATGGAAAAGCGAAAGGACAAAGCTTTGAGGGCGGATCCAGCCTGCCTCCTGGAACCACAATCCGCCGGCAGTGAGTTTCACGCCGGCCTGCGCGCTCGCCTGCTCGCGATCCAGGATCTGCGCGTATTCCGGCGGGCAGCCGAGCGCCGCGACGGCCGCGCGCTGCGAGGCGTCCTCACTCGCATCGCGCGCCAGCTGCAGCACGCCGCAGCGCCCCCATTCCGGCGCGGCGCCGAAGGCGTCCAGCTGCCGCCAGTGCTCGAGCAGCCAGTTGAAGGCGGCGCGCGACAGGCGCGCGGCGTAGCTGTCGTCGGGCGTGAGCACGGGGTGGAACGCGCCGGCGTGGTTGCCCGAGGCCTCCATCGCCGGCGCGGCGTGGCGCTCGACGAGCGTGGTCTGCCAGCCGCGGGCGGCGAGCCGCTCGCACACGGCGGCGCCGGCGAGGCCGGCGCCGATCACCACCGCGCTGCGCTCCGCAGGCCGGGCCGGCGAGGCGCGCAGCGCGCGCCGCGGCACGAAGTCGGCCACCAGCATCTCGCTCTTGCGCGCGTAGCCGCGGCGCTTCTCCGCCGCAAAGCCCGCCGCGCGCAGGCCCTCGCGCACGGACGCGGCGACGCTCCAGGTGGCGGCAGTGGCGCCCGGCGCGGCGAGGCGCGCGATCGCCTTCATCACTGCGGGCGACCACATCTCCGGGTTCTTCGCCGGGGCGAAGCCGTCGAGGAAGATCGCGTCGGCCGCCAGGCGCAGCTGCGGCAGCAGCTGCGGCGCGTCGCCGAAGGCGAGCGTGAGCGCCACGCGGCCTTCCTCGAACTCCAGGCGGTGCATGCCGGGCAGCAGCATCGGCCAGGCGCTGCGCAGCGCTTCGGCGAGCGGCGCGAACTCCGCGTACCCCGCGTGCAGCACGGCGAGGTCCTGCGCGCCGAACGGATGCTTCTCCACCGACACGTAGTGCAGCCGAGCGCAGCGCCGCGGATCCTCGCGCCAGGCCTGCCAGGCGGCGAGGAACGACAAGCCGAAGCCGAAGCCGGTCTCGAGGATGGTGAAGCGCGGCGCGCCGCCCCAGCGCGCCGGCAGGCCGTTGCCGCCGAGGAACACGTGGCGCGCCTGCGCCGCGCCGCCGTCCGCGCTGTGGTAGAGGTCGCCGTAGGCCTCCGACCAGGGCGTGCCGTCGGCGGCGAAGGCGAGGCGCGCGGGGCTCAGGGGCTCGGGCATCTTCGCCGC
>JBGPPD010000055.1:0-15007 GCA_041488375.1 Gammaproteobacteria bacterium
GCCCATCTTCAGCTGGCGCAGGGGGCTGCGCATGTCGTCGTTCAGCGTGATCGGCTGCGTGCAGCGCAGGACCATGCGCGCCTGGAAATGGTCCTGCAGGTGCTCGCCGACGTCCGGCTGGCCGAGCAGCACCGGAATGCCGTGTTCCGCGAGGAGCGCCGGGGGACCGACGCCGGAGAGCTGCAGCAGCTGCGGCGTGTTGATCGCGCCGCCGCAAAGGATCACTTCGCGCGCGGCGGTCGCGGTGCGGCGCTCGTTGCCGAGGAGATATTCCACGCCCGCGGCGCGCGTTCCTTCGAACAGGACTCTGGAGGCCAGTGCCCCGGTCGCCACCTTCAGGTTCGGACGCTTCTGCGCCGCGCGCAAGTAGCCCACCGCGGTCGAGCAGCGGCGCGCGTTGCGCGTGGTGATCTGGAAATAACCCGCGCCCTCCTGCTCCGGGCCATTGAAGTCGGGATTGCGGGTGTGCCCGGCCTGCTCCGCCGCCGCGATGAACGCGTCGCACAGCGCGTGCGGCTCGCTCTGGTCGGAGACCGAGAGCGGGCCGCCCGCGCCATGCAGCGGGCCCGCGCCGCGCGCCTGGTCTTCCGATTTCCTGAAGTAGGGCAGCAGCTCGCCGAAGGACCAGCCCGGCGCCTCCCAGTCGTCGAAGTCCTGCGGCTGGCCGCGGATATAGACCAGGCCGTTGATCGAGGAGGAGCCGCCCAGCACCTTGCCGCGCGGCGTGAAGATGCTCCGGCCGTTGAGTTCGGGCTCGGGCTCGGACTGGTAGCTCCAGTTGACCGAGGGCTTTTTGAACAGCTTGCCGTAGCCGAGCGGGATGTGGATCCAGGGATCGGTGTCGCGCGGCCCGGCTTCGAGCAGCAGCACGCGCGTGCGGCCGTCCGCCGTGAGCCGGTTGGCGAGCACGCAGCCCGCCGACCCGGCGCCGACGACGATGATGTCGAAGGGGTCCGCCACGCCTAGCGCGGCGGCGTGACGTGCAGGCCGCCGTCGACGAAGATCGTCTCGCCCGTCACCTGGCGGCCGCCCTCGATCAGCCAGCAGATGACCTCCGCCACGTCCTCGGGCCGCGCGTAGTCCTTGAGCGGCACCATGGCGGAATATTTCTCCGCCGCCTGCTTTGCCTTGTCCATGCCGAAGGCGTTGTGCTGCCAGGGCGTGTCCACGTAACCGGGGCACACGGCGTTCACGCGCACCTCCGGCCCCAGCGACCGGGCGAGCGAATAGGTCATGGCGTTGAGCGCCGACTTGGAGGCCGCGTAGGCCACCGACGATCCGGTGCCGAGCTGCGCGGCGACCGAGGACACGTTGACCACCGCGCCGCGATTCTTCTTCAGCGCCGGCGCGCAGGCGCGCACCATCTGGAACGGCCCGACCACGTTCAGGCGGTAGATGCGCAGGAAATCATCGGCGGACAGGCCGTCGAGGTCGGCGTGCTTCACGAACTTGGTGGTGCCGGCATTGTTCACCAGCGCGTCGAGGCGGCCCCACTTGTCCAGCGCCGCCTGCGCGAGCTTGCGGCATTCGGCGTCCTCGGCGACGTCCGCCTGCACGGCGATCGCGTCCTTGCATCGCGCCGCGACCTTCCTGGCCTCCGCCGCGCTCTTGGAGAAGTTGATGACCACCGACCAGCCGCGCCTGGAGAGTTCCAGCGCGCTCGCGGCGCCGATGCCCGAAGAAGCGCCCGTGATGATGGCGACCTTGCTCATACGGTGGCCACCGCGACGGCGGGCGAGCCGACCGCGCCGGGCAGGCGCAGCGGCGGCGCGGTGAGCAGGAACCGGTTTCTCTTGTGCTCGCGCAGCCAGCGTGCGAGCTCGGTGAGGTACCAGATTTCGCCGAGGTGGATGCCGTTCTTGAACAGGCAGTGCTCGTGCAGCGGCATCAGCGCGTGCGGCATCGGCTTGAACGGGCTCGCCGGGATGATCTCCACCGCGTAGTTGTCGGCGATCAGCGCCGCGCAGCCGCAATCGGTCACCCAATTCAGGAGCTTGTCGTCGCGGCCGTCCAGCCCCGTGCAGGTGTTGTGGATCAGCTTGGGATCGGGGTTCTTCTTCAGTTCGAGAATGACGTCGACGAAGCCGGTGTAGAAGCAGACGAAATCGCCCTTCTCCACCGCCACCCGGTCCTTGTCCATCACGCGCATCAGCTCGTCGTAGCCGACGGCTTTTCTCTCGCGGCCGAAATGCGCGTGCAGGTCCACCATCACGCCGCGCCCCTGCGCGCCGTGCTCGGCGAGGTTCTGGATGCCGAGCGCGTCGGCGCGCGAGCCTTCGAATCTCGCCCACGGTTCGGCATCCGGCTTTTCCGGCGCCACCTCGAAACCGTCGCCGGGGCGAAAGCCGTTGTAGAACACCAGCTCCGGCTTGCCGTCGCCGTCGGCGTCGAACTTGCCACCGACGTGGGCGAAGGAGTCCCACTGCGTCGAATACTGCAGCGTGAGCAGCACCAGGTCGTCGCACACCACGTCGGTGAGCAGCGGGTTCTCGTCGGCGAAGGGAAAGCAGAAGTTCGCCTTGCCGGCGCGGATGGTGGGCGCGAGGCGCGGCGGGTTGCGCCGCGGGTTGAGCGCGTTGCCCCCCGGGTAGTCGAGCGGCAGCGACAGGCAGAACGTGCGCCCCTCCTTCACTTCGGCCACGCCTTGCAGCACTTTTTCGCGCGTCACGTAGTTCATGCGCCCGCGCCGGTCGTCGGGTCCGAATTCGCCCCAGTTGGAGTTGGGGGGTTTTTGCTTCCAGCGTTGGCTCATGGCGGGCCCTAGAAGTAATGCCGGCTGATGGATTCGGCGACCATCACCGGCTTGTCGCCGCCTTCGCGCTCGACGGTCACGCTCCAGGTGGTCTGCACGCCGCCTTCGAGCTTCTCGAACTTCGCGAGCGTGAAGCGGCCGCGGATCTTCGCCCCGGCGGGCACCGGCGCGGTGAAGCGCACCTTGTTCAGGCCGTAGTTGACGCCCATCTTGCGGTCGGAGAAGACGAACGTGGACTCGGTGAGCTTGGGCAGCATGGACAGCGTGAGGAAGCCGTGCGCGATGGTCGAGCCGAAGGGCGAGTTCCTGGCCTTCTCCCGGTCGACGTGGATCCACTGGAAGTCCTCGGTGGCCTTGGCGAAGAGGTCGATCCTCTCCTGCGGCATCTCCACCCAGGGCGACACGGCGATCTCCTGGCCGACCCGGTTCTCCAGGTCGCGGATCTTCAGGTCGGTTTTCATGGAGTCCTCATTCTAGACTCGGTAAACGCCTCGATCTCGCGGATCACCAGGTCCGTGCGCTCGCGGGCGATCCAGTGCGTGGCATCGGGCACGCGCACCAACTTCAGGTCCGGCACGACCGCGTCGAGCCCCTCGAGGCACCCGGGCAGCAGCGCCGTGTCGCGCTCGCCCCAGACGACGAGCGTGGGCACCCTGACCACGAAGTCCTCCGGCTTCAATTGCAGTTTCTTCGCCCCAGGGTCCTCCGCCGAAGGCGGAACCATCGGGGAGGCGCGGTAGTAGTTGAGTCCGCCCGTCAGCGCGCCCGGCTGCGACCAGGCCTCGACGAGCGCCTTGCGCGCGCCCTCGTCCAGATCCGAAAAAGCTCCCAGCAGCCGCGCGTAGCCGTTCTCCGACAATACGCGCTCGGCCTTGGGCAGGCGGAAGAACCGCATGTACTCGCTCGCCTTCTGCTGCGCGGGGTTGTTGCAAAGCTCGCGCCAGAAGAGGTAGGGATGGGGGGAATTGATCATCACCAGCTTCGCCAGGCGCTCCGGGTGCGCGATGGCCACGCCCCAGGCCACCGCGCCGCCCCAGTCGTGCGCCACCAGCACGAATTTCTCCCGCGTGTAGCGCGCGGCGAGCGCGAGCACGTCGGCCATCAGGTGCTTGGCGCGGTAGGCCTCCACCTCAGCCGGCTTCTCGGAAAGGTTGTAGCCGCGCAGGTCCGGCGCCGCCGCGCACCAGCCGCGCGCGCCGAAATGCTCCAGCATCGGCCGCCACATCGCCCAGTACTCCGGAAAGCCGTGCAGGAACAGCATCAGCGGCCCGTCGCCCGCGCGCGCGACGTGCAGCCGGATGCCGTTCGCCTCGACCGTCTCGTGGATCACTTCAGGCATTGCTGGGTCCCCTCCGCCACCGCGCGCGCGACGAGCGCCTGCACCGCCGGGTCGCGCATCCTCGCCTCCTCCGCCGCGTTGACGATGACCCCGGCCTCGAACAGCACCGAGGGCATGTGCGCCGTCTTGCCCACCGCCAGGTTGTCATAGTAGTGCACGCCGTTCGCCTCGTCGGCGAAGGGGCGGTTCTCGCCGAGCACGGCATCGGCATGGTAGCGCGAGGGCGTGAAGCCGGCGGCGCGCAGGCGCGCGCCGATGGCGCTGGCGCAGGCGAGGCTGCTGTCCACGTGGCCGTTGCCGCGCGACACGAACAGCGAAAAGCCGGAGAAGCGCGCGGCCTGCGGCAGCAGCCATTCGCGCACCGAATCGTGGTGGATCGACAGGAACAGGTCCGCGCCTGCGGCGTCGCGCGTGCGCCGGTGCAGCACCGCGTAGTCGCCGCGTTCGCCGATCAGGCGCACTCTGAGCCCCAGGCCCTCCAGCTCGGAGCGCACCCGGCGCGCGAGCTCGAGGTTGTACTCGAACTCCGGCCGGCCGCTGGCGGAGATCACGCCGGGCTCGGCGGCATAGTGGCCCACGTCCACCGCCACCAACGCGGCGAGGAGCCAATTAGAAGCGCGAGAAGTCAGGTTTGCGCTTTTCCATGAAGGCGCGCAGCGCTTCCTTCGCCTCCGGCGATTGCAGCCGCTCGCCGAACAGCTGCAGCTCCTCGGTCATGCGCTCCTGCACCGCTTGCGCCATGCCGCGCTTCATCAGCTCCTTGGTCATGCGCACCGAGGCGGGCGGCAGCGCCGCGAGCGCCAGCGCGGCCGCGCGCGCGCGCCCGAGCAGCTCGCCCTCCGGCACGATCTCGGTGACGATGCCCGCGGCGAGCGCCTTCTCGGCGCCGAACGGTCCGCCCAGCAGCAGCATCTCCGCCGCGCGCCGGTAGCCGGCCATCGCCGGCAACAGCAGGCTGGAGGCTGCCTCGGGCAGCAGGCCCAGCGGTACGAAGGGCAGCTGCAGGCGCGCGTTCGGCGCCGCGTACACCAGGTCGCAGTGCAGGAGCATGGTGGTGCCGACGCCGACCGCCGGCCCGCCCACCGCCGCGACCAGGGGCTTCTTCGCCGTGGAGATGGCGCGCAGGAATCCGGCCGCGGGCGAGGCGCCGGGCGCGCGCGGCAGCTCGAGGAAGTCCTTCACGTCGTTGCCCGAGGTGAAGCAGCCGCTCTGGCCGTGGAGCAGCACCGCGCGCACCTGCGCGTCGGCCTCCGCCGCGCCGAGCGCCTGCGCGATTGATGCGTACATTTCCGGGCTGAGGGCGTTCTTCTTCTCGGGCCGGTTGAGCTCGATGCGCGTGACGCGGTCCCTGGTCTCGACGATGACGTGCTGGCTCATGGCCTATTCCTTCACGACGACGCGGTTGCGGCCCGCATGCTTGGCCTCGTAGAGCGCGGTATCGGCGCGCTGCAACAGCTGCGAGATGGTCTCGCCGGCACGGAATCCGGCCACGCCCGCGGATACCGTCACGGCGAGCCCGGCGGCGATGTCAGCCCAGTCCCGCGCCGCGAACGCGGCGCGCAGGCGCTCGACCGCGGGCAGCACGGCGGCGACCCGCGTCGCGCCCAGGATCAGCATGAACTCCTCGCCGCCATAGCGGCCGAACGCGTCGCTGTCGCGCAGGCCGCCGTGCGCCGACCGCGCGAATCCCCGCAGCACGTCGTCGCCGACCGCATGCCCGAAAGTGTCGTTCACGGCCTTGAAATGGTCCAGGTCCAGCAGCGCGACGCTGAACGGCTCGCCGCCGCGCTCGGTGCGGCTGCGCTCCTGCTCGAGGCGCGCCATCAGCGAGCGGCGGTTGAGCGACCGGGTCAGGTCGTCGTGGCTCGCCAGCTGCTGCATCTGCTCCAGCGATTCCGCCAGCTTGGTGCGGCCATCGGCGAGGCGGCGGCGCAGCGCGCTCGCCTGCACGCTGAGCACCACGCAGCGTCCCAGGACGAGCGAGAAATAGAGCCAGACCAGCACGCGCTCCTGGGCCGTCGCCACCGGCAGCGACAGCCGCTCGCCGACGGCGTAGAACAGCACGCCGATGGCGAGCGCGCCCAGCGTCCACACCGCCAGCGACTGGCGCAGCGACATCCAGATCATGCCGAAGGCGAACACGGTGAACAGGTTGGCGAGGAAGGGAAACGCGATCTGCGGCGCAATGCCGACCACCGCCAGCTGCAGGAGGACCGCCAGCGCCATCAGCGGCGCGGTGAGGCTGGGATCGCGCGCCCGCAGGTTGAGGCCGGTCGCGGTGACCGCGACGGTCGCACCGCAAATCAGCGCCGCGGCCGCGCCATAATCGACCGGCAGGAACCCCGGAATGGTGCCCGTCGCCGCGAACAAGCCGAGGAACAGCGTGTCCACGGCATAGCTCGAGGCCGTCGCGGCGGCCCACAGCAGGCGCTGGCGCTGGTCGCGCCCACGCGTATGCGCTGCCCGGATCGCCTTTTCCAGCTTTTCGTCGCCTTGTTGCACGCCGCGCTCAGCCCGGCAACCGGTAATCCTTGAATTGCTGCCGCAGCGTCAGCTTGGAGAGCTTGCCGGTGGCGGTGTGCGGCAGCTCGGCGACGAACACCACGTCGTCGGGCGTCCACCACTTGGCGATCTTGCCCTCGTAGAACTTGAGCAGCTCCTCGCGGCTGAGCTCCAGGCCCGCCTTCTTCACCGCCACGATGATCGGGCGCTCGTCCCACTTCGGGTGCTTGATGCCGATCACCGCGGCCTCCTGCACCGCCGGGTGCGCCACCGCGATGTTCTCCAGGTCGATGGAGCTGATCCACTCGCCGCCCGACTTGATCACGTCCTTGGAGCGGTCGGTGATCTGGATGTAGCCGTCGGCGTCGATGGTGCACACGTCGCCCGTGGGAAACCAAGCCGTCTTGTCCGGGTCTAGTCTCAAGGGGTTGCCGCCCTCGCCCTTGTAGTAGCCGTTCACCACCCAGGGCCCGCGCACCTGCAGGTCGCCGAAGGCCTTGCCGTCGTGCGGCAGTTCCGTGCCGTCCTCGCCGCAGATGCGCATGTCCACGCCGAAGATGGCGCGGCCCTGCTTGTTCTGCAGCGCGTCGCGCTCATCCTTTTTCCACTTCGCGTGCTTCGCCTTGAAGGTGCACACCGTGCCGAGGGGGCTCATCTCGGTCATGCCCCAGGCGTGCAGCACCTTGACGCCGTAGTCGTCCTGGAAAGCGCGGATCATCGCCGGCGGGCAGGCCGAGCCGCCGATCACCACGCCCTTCAGCGTGGAGAACTTGAGCTTGTGCTCCTTCATATGGTTGAGCAGCGCCAGCCACACCGTCGGCACGCCAGCCGACATGGTCACGCCCTCCGACTCGAACAGGCCGTGCAGGCTCTTGCCGTCCAGGTGGTGGGCGGGGAACACCAGCTTCGCGCCGGTGGCGGCGCAGGAATACGGCAAGCCCCAGGCGTTGACGTGGAACATCGGCACCACCGGCAGGATCACGTCGCGCGCCGAGAGGTTGAGCGCGTCGGGCAACGCCGCCGCGTAGGCGTGCAGCATGGTGGAGCGGTGCGAATACAGCGCGCCCTTCGGGTTGCCGGTGGTACCCGAGGTGTAGCACAGGCACACCGCGCTGCGCTCGTCGAAGCTGGGCCATTCGAAGCGCTCGTCCTGCGCCTCGAGCAGCTCCTCGTAGCAGTGCAGGTTCGGGATGTTCGCCTTGGGCATGGTGGCGCGGGCGGTCATCGCCACGAAGGCCTTCACCGTCTTCAGCTGCGGCGCGAGCTTTTCCACCAGCGGCGCGAGGTTGACGTCGAACAGCAGCACCTTGTCCTCGGCGTGGTTGGCGATGTAGACGATCTGCTCCGGGAACAGGCGCGGGTTGATGGTGTGGATCACCGCGCCGCCGCCGCCCACGGCGTAATAGATCTCGAAGTGCCGGTAGCCGTTCCAGGCCAGGGTGGCGACGCGGTCGGCCGGCTGCACGCCGAGCGCCTGGAGCGCCTTGGCCAGGCGGCGCGCGCGCCGGTGCGCCTCGCTGTAGGTGTAGCGGTGGATGGCGCCGTCCTCGACCGTCTTGGACACGATCTCGGTCGCGCCGTGGTGCCGATCCGCATGCCGGATCAGGTCGCTGATCAGCAACGGCATGTCCATCATCAGGCCTTGCATGGGATTTCCTCCTCGCAGACCGAAAACCTACTGTGCCGCAATCGCCCCGGTCAAGCACTATCCGGCGGCGCAAGGCGGAGGGTAGAATTTGCGCGTCCCCCCTGGAGATTGCGCGACATGAGCGACGTGGCAGTGTATTCGGTACGCGAGGGCATCGCCGTCATCACGCTGAAGAATCCGCCGGTCAACGGCCTGGGCAACGCCCTGCGCGCGGGCATCGCCGAAGGCCTGAAGCAGGCCGCCGCCGACCCCGAGGTCAAGGCGGTGCTCGTCATCGGCTCGAGCAAGGTGTTCTCCGGCGGCGCCGACATCCGCGAGTTCAACAAGCCGATGACCCCGCCCAACCTGCCGGAAGTCAACGACATGCAGGACGCGATGCAAAAGCCGCTGGTGGCGGCGATCGGCGGCTTCGCGCTGGGCGGGGGGCTGGAACTGGCGCTCGGCTGCCACTACCGCATTGCGGCGCCCAAGGCGCTGCTCGGACTGCCCGAGGTGAAGCTCGGCATCCTGCCCGGCTCGGGCGGCACGCAGCGCCTGCCGCGCCTGATCCCGGTGCACGAAGCCGCGCGCATGATCATCCTGGGCGACCCGATCCCCGCGGAGAAGGCGAAGGAGTTCGGCCTGGTGGACGAGGTCGTCGCCGGCGATCTGCTCGAAGAAGGCATCGCCTACGCCAAGAAACTGATCGCCGAGGGCAAGGGCCCGCGGCGCGTGCGCGACATGCCGCCCAAGGTGGAAGGCGACCAGAAGGCGCTGCTCGACGCGGTGCCGGAACAGGCCGCGAAGAGTGCCGGCGGCAATCCGGCGCCGGCCGAGATCGCCAAGTGCATCCACGCCGCGGTGACGCTGCCCTTCGACGAAGGCCGCAAAGTGGAGCGCGAGCGCTTCGAGTATCTGGTCAACACCGTCGAGTCGAAGGCGCTGCGTCACATGTTCTTCGCCGAGCGCCAGACCTCCAAGATCCCCGATGTGCCGGAAGACACGCCGGTGCGCGAGATCAAGAAAGCCGCCATCGTCGGCTCGGGCACCATGGGGGGCGGCATCGCCATGAGCTTCGCCAACGTCGGCATCCCGGTGGTGATCGCCGACCTGTCGCAGGAGGCGCTCGACAAGGGCCTGAAGCGCATCAAGGACAACTACGCCGTCACGGTGCAGCGCGGGCGCCTGAAGCAGGAAGAGATGGACAAGCGCGTGGCGCTGATCCAGGGCACCACCGAGCTGGCCAACCTGCGCGAGGCCGACATCGTCATCGAGGCGGTATTCGAGAGGATGGAGGTCAAGCAGGACATGTTCAGGAAGCTCGACGGCTGGATGAAGCCCGGGGCGATCCTCGCGACCAACACCTCCACGCTCGACGTCAACAAGATCGCCGAGGTCACCAAGCGCCCGCAGGACGTGATCGGCACCCACTTCTTCTCGCCCGCCAACGTGATGCGCCTGCTGGAAGTGGTGCGCGGCGCCAAGACCGGCAAGGACGTGCTCGCCACCACCATGAAGCTGGGCAAGCGGCTGAAGAAGGTGGCGATCGTCTCCGGCGTGTGCGACGGCTTCATCGGCAACCGCATGCTGGAGAAGTACACGCAGCAGGCGGGCTTCCTGCTCGACGAGGGCGCCAGCCCGATGCAGGTGGACGCGGCGCTGCAGAGGTGGGGCATGGCGATGGGGCCGTTCACCATGTCGGACATGGCCGGCAACGACGTCGGCTGGGACGTGCGCAAGCGCCGCTACTACGAGAAGCCCGAGATGGTGTATTCCAAATTCGCCGACAAGGTGTGCGAGCTCGGGCGCTACGGCCAGAAAACGGGCAAGGGTTTCTACCGCTACGAGCCCGGCAACCGCAAGCCCCAGCCCGATCCGGAGATCGACGCCCTGCTGGAGAAATACCGCAAGGAGAACGGCCTCAAGGCGCGCGACATCAGCGACCAGGAGATCGTCGAGCGCTGCATTTTCGCGCTGGCCAACGAGGGCGCCAGGATTCTGGAGGAAGGCATCGCCATGCGGGCCTCCGACGTGGACATGGTGTACCTCACCGGCTACGGCTTTCCCGCGCACCGCGGCGGGCCGATGTTCTACGCCGACACGGTGGGCCTCGCCAAGGTGGTGGCGGCGATCGCGGGATTCCAGAAGGGCACCAACGGCAACCAGTGGAAGCCGGCGCCGCTGCTCGTCAAGCTCGCCCAAGAGGGCAAACGCTTCAACGCATAGGAGGGGAGTGCCATGACCGACGCAGTGATCGTTTCCACCGCGCGCACGCCGCTGTGCAAGAGCTGGCGCGGCGCGCTCAACATGACCCACGGCGCGAAGATGGGCGGCCACGTGGTGCACGCGGCGCTGGAGCGCGCGAAGCTCGAGCCGCAGGAGGTCGAGGACGTGATCATGGGCTGCGCCACGCCGGAAGGCGCCACCGGCGGCAACATCGCGCGCCAGATCGCGATCCGCGCCGGGCTGCCGGTGACGGTGTCCGGCATGACCGTGAACCGCTTCTGCTCCTCGGGGCTGCAGACCGTGGCGCTCGCCGCGCAGCGCGTGCTCGCCGGCGAGGGCGACATCTACATCGCGGGCGGCGTGGAATCGATCTCGCTGGTGCAGAACGAGGCCAACAAGTTCCACGCGCAGGACGAATGGCTGCACCGGCACAAGCCGGAGGTGTACTGGCCGATGCTGCAGACCGCGGAGTACGTGGCGAAGAAGTACGGCATCTCGCGCGAACTGCAGGACCGCTACGGCGCGCGCAGCCAGCAGCGCGCGGCCAAGGCGCGCGCCGAGGGCAAGTTCAGGGACGAGATCGCGGCGATCACCACCAAGATGAAGGTGATCGACAAGACGACCAGCGTAGAGACCATGAAGGAGGTCACCGCGGAGCACGACGAGGGCATCCGCCCCGACACCACCTACGAGGGCGTGTCGCAGATCAAGCCGGCCATCGAGGGCGGGGTGATCGCGGCGGGCAACGCCAGCCAGTTCTCCGACGGCGCCTCGGCGCAGGTGATCATGAGCGACCGGATGGCGGCGAAGAAGGGCTTGAAGCCGTTGGGCATCTTCCGCGGCTTCGCCGTCGCCGGCTGCGAGCCCGGCGAAATGGGCATCGGCCCGGTATTCGCGGTGCCCAAGCTCCTGCAGCGCGCCGGCCTGAAGGTTTCCGACATCGACCTGTGGGAACTGAACGAAGCCTTCGCGGTGCAGGTGATCTACTGCCGCGACAAGCTCGGCATTCCCGATGACCGCCTCAACGTGAACGGCGGCGCCATCGCCGTCGGGCATCCCTACGGCGTCAGCGGATCGCGGCTCCTCGGCCACGCGCTGATCGAGGGCAAGCGCCGCGGCGCCAAGCGGGTGGTGGTCACGATGTGCATCGGCGGCGGCATGGGCGCCGCGGGGCTGTTCGAGGTGGCCTGAAAATCGGGGTCAGAGCCCGATTTCGGGCGGTTTTGGTTGGCCCGTTCCGATTTTGACCTTCCATGGTCTCGTGTTTTTTGGCTCGAAGATTCACCGAGCCCAAAAACACGAGATCGATTTGAATTGCCAAACCCGCGCGCCGGCGGGAAATCGGGCTCTGACCCCGATTTTCAGGTCTTCTTCAACCTCAACAATCGGAACGCCGGCATCGGCTGGGTGAAGCCGCGCAGCGCCTGCGGGCCGATCGCCTCGGCGTCGGCCACGTCGCTGACGTCGGCGTAGGTCACCGCGTCGATCAGGATGTCACCGCCGCGCGCCTGGCCGCACAGGCGCGCCGCCAGGTTGGGGATGGCGCCGATGGCCGCATATTCCCAGCGCTGCTCGAAGCCGATCACGCCCAGCGTCGCCTCGCCCTGCGCGATGCCCACGCCGAGCGCCACCGAGTGGCCGCGCTGCTGCCAGGCCTGCGCGATCGGCAGGAAGGCCTGCTGCAGGTCGAAGGCCATGCGCACCGCGCGCACCGCCGGCCGGTCCACCGGCAGCGGATCGTTGAAGAAGATCATCACGCCGTCGCCGGCGAAATGCTCCAGCGTGCCTTCGTACCGGTCGACGATGCGCCCCAGCGCCTCGTGGTAGGCGCCGAGCAGGTCCATCACCTCGTCGGGCGCGGCACGGTCGGTGAAGGCCGTGAAGCCGCGCAGGTCGAGAAACACCGCCGTGATCTCGCGGCGGTGCGGCTCGAGCACCTCGGCGCCGCCGGCGATGATGGCCTCGGCCACCGGCGGCGAGAAGAAGCGCTTCATCTGCGCCAGCCGGTCGATCGCCGCCACCTGCTCGCGCACGCGCTGCTCCAGCGTCTCGTTCCACTGGCGCAGCTGCTCGGACTGGCGGCGCACCTCGTCCTGCAGCACCTTCACGCGCAGGAGCGACCTGACGCGCGCGAACAGCTCGGCGTAGCGCACCGGCTTGGTGAGGAAGTCGTCCGCCCCGGACTCGATGCCCTTGACGCGCTCGTCGTGCCCGTCGCGATCCTCGAGCGAGGTCACCAGCACGATGGGCAGCAGCTCGGTGGCCGGATCGCCGCGCAGGCGCTGGCACAGCTCGTAGCCGTCCATGCCCGGCATGCGGATGTCGGAGATCACCAGGTCGGGCTTCATTTCCGCCACCTTGAGCAAGGCGGCCTCCCCGTCATGCACGCCGTCCACCAGATAGCCGCGCGAGCGCAGCAATTCGCAGAGCATCTCGACGTTGGCGCGCTGGTCGTCCACCACCAGGATGCGGCCGCGGCGCCCGGCCACCGGAGCAGCCATCAGAAGACGATCACGCCCCGCGCATTGCGCCCGGACTCCAGGTCGGCGAAGGCCTGCGCGGCTTCCTCGATCCGGTAGCGGTGCGTGATCAGCTCGTCCAGCTTGAGCTTGCCCGCCATGTACAGATGCAGCATGCGCGGAAAATCGATGCGCGGCACGCAGGAGCCGAAATAGCTGCCCTGCAGGGTCTTTTCCTCGAACACCAGCGTCATCGGCTTGATCGCGGCGGAGTCCGCGGCCTTGGCCACGCCTACCACGATGGCCTTGCCGCCGCGGCGGATCGCGCGGTAGGCGGTTTCGGCAAGCGCGCCCACGCCCACGCATTCGAAGGCGTAGTCCGGGCCGCCGCCGGTGAGTTTCTTGAGCGCCTTGGCCACATCCTCGCCGGGTTTGCTCAGGATCACCTCGGTGGCGCCGAACTGCTTCGCCATGTCGAGCTTCGCCTGCATGGTGTCGATGGCGATGATGCGCTCGGCGCCCGCGATGGCCGCGCCCTGCACCACGTTGAGCCCCACGCCGCCGCAGCCGAACACCGCCACGCTCGAGCCCGGTTCCACCTTCGCGGTGTTGAATACCGCGCCGACGCCGGTGGTCACCGCGCAGCCGACCAGCGCCGCGCGGTCGAGCGGGATTTTCGGATCGATCTTCACCAGGTTGTCCACCGACAGCGTGGCGTACTCGGCCATCACCCCGCAGCCCGAGAAGATGCCGAGCGGCTTGCCCGCGTGGTCGTGCACGCGCGGCGTGCCTTCAGGCGGCGTGGTGAGCGCCTTGCCCTGCTCCACGCACAGCACCGGGCGGCCGCCGGCGCAGAAGCGGCACTTGCCGCACATGTAGATGAAGGACGCGACGACGTGGTCGCCGACGGCGAGGCCGCTCACCCCTTCACCGACTTCCACCACTTCCCCCGCGCCTTCATGGCCGAGCACCAGCGGCGGCGGCAGCGCGATGGTGCCGTTGGTGGCGGAGAGGTCGGAGTGGCACACGCCGCAGGCGGCGAGCTTCACCATCACCTCGCCGCGCTTGGGCGAGTCGACGGTGATTTCCTCGACGACGACGGGCTTGTTCAGTTCGCGGCAGACGACTGCCTTGGCCTTGCGCGCCATGCAACGCTCCAGGGAATGATCGCGCAGAGTATATAGTGGGGCGCAGCGGCCGCGCTCAGGCGGCTCGCCCGGTTCGCAACGCGCGCTCGTGCGCCAGCTGGGCGATGGCGGCGGGCAACCCGCGCAACGCGGCGCGGTCATAATCCCCCATCAGCGCCACTTGGATCCAGTTGCGTTCCATGAGATAGCCGCTGCGCCACGCCACTTCGTAGCCGAGCCGCTCCAGGCCCCCGGCTACCGCGGGCGAAGGTGTTTGCACCGGCAGAGCGATGCTCGCCACGCCCGGACTCGCGCAGGATTCCGGCGCCACCAAGGCGAGGCCCCGGGCGCGCAGCGCCTCGCGCAGCCAGCGCGCATCGCGCGCGGTGCGTTCGATGTGCGCGCCCCAGTCGGTGCGCTCGAGCGCCGCCTCGAGCGCGCTGACCAGGTTGGAGGAATGCGTGAACGGCACGCTGCCGTGCCGCAGCCACAGCGCCAGGTCCAGGTAGCGCGGCACTTCGGCGCGATGCGGCGCCAGCGCGCCGTTCACCAGGACCAGGGACAGTCCGGGAAACGCGCCCAGGCCCTTGCCGCTCGCGCCGGAGGCGAGCCAGACGCCGCGCAGGTCCAGGTCCACGGTGCCGAGCGAACCGATGCAATCCAGGCACAGCCGCGCGCCCGCCGAGGCAGCAGCCCTGCGCAGCGTGCCGAGGTCGTTCAGCACGCCGGTCGAGGTCTCGCAATGCACGCCCCAGATCCACGCGGACCCCGCGCGCCGCGCCGCAGCGCGCAGCTCGCTCTCGTCGAAAGCCTCACCCCAGGCCTTGCGCAGCAACTCGAAACGCAATCCGGCGCGGTGTGCGTGGTCCGCGAGCCGCTCGCCGAATTCTCCATTCGCGAGGACCAGGCCGCTCCCCGCCAGATCGCGGATGCTGGCGGCAACAACGTCGTTCGCCAGCGTGCCCGAACCCACGA
>JBGPPD010000056.1:0-14662 GCA_041488375.1 Gammaproteobacteria bacterium
ACGATCCTGTGGATGCCCACCGGGTCTCCCAAGTACCGCGAGCCCGCGCGCACGAGTGCGGCGCACCGCGTCGCCATGCTGCGGCTCGCCATCGAGGGCGAGCCGCGCTACGCGATCGACGAGCGCGAGCTGGCGCCCGGACATTCCGGCTACACGGTGGACACGCTGAACAGCCTGGGCGGCAAGCCGGTGCTGCTGCTCGGCGCCGACCAGTACGCCAAGTTCGAGACCTGGCACCGCTGGCCGGCGGTGCTCGAACTCGCCAGCATCGCAGTTTTCGCCCGGCCCGGCTGGACTGCCCCCGACGGCCGGGTGCAAAGCGTGGCTTTCGAACCGATGAACATTTCAGCGAGCGAAATCCGCGCGCGCCTCGCGCGCGGCGCGGACATTTCGGCCATGGTGCCCGCCAAGGTGCTCGACTACATCCGGCGGCACGGCCTGTACCGCTGATGGATATCCGCAAGAAGCAGCGCGCGGTGGTCGACGCCCTCGAAGACGTCAAGGGCCGCGACATCGTGGTGTTCAACGTCGGGCGCTTGTCGGCCTTCTTCGAGCGCGTGGTGATCGCCAGCGCCGACTCCAACCGCCAGGTGAAGGCGCTCGCCGACAGCGTGCAGGACAAGCTGCGGGCCATGGGTGCGCGGGTGCACGGGGTCGAGGGCCAGGTGAGCGGCGAGTGGGTGCTGGTGGACCTGGGCGACATCGTGGTGCACGTGATGCACCCGGCGGTGCGCAGCCATTACAACCTGGAGGAGATCTGGGGCGGCAAGCAGGTGAAGCTGGCGGGCCCCGTGAAGGTTGCGCGTGGCAAAGCTGCTGCTCGTCGCGCACGGCGCTAGGCTGCGCGGCTGGGCGCTCGAGGCGCGCGACCAGTACCTCTCCCGCATGCCGCGCGGCTACGCGGTGGCATGCGTGCCGCGCGTGCCCAAGGGGGCGCGCATCGTCGCGCTGGACGAGCGCGGGCGCGAGCTCAGCAGCGCGCAGCTGGCGGTGCAGATCGGCCGGTGGATCGGCGATGCGGCGCCCACCGCGTTCGTCGTCGGCGGCCCCGACGGGCTGGACTCGCAGACAAGAAAGGACGCCGCGCTGCTGCTGCGCCTGTCCTCGCTCACGCTGCCGCACGCCCTCGCCCAAGTCGTGCTCGCCGAGCAGCTGTATCGCGCGGCGACGCTGCTCACCGGGCACCCGTATCACCGGGAGTAGCCCTGCTAAACTGCGCCGCTCGGCGCAGCCATGGCCACATCCTCGGGAATCGACCGCAGCATCTATCTCGCCTCGCGCAGCCCGCGCCGGCGCGAACTGCTCGGGCACATCGGCGTCAAGTTCCACCTGCTGCTGTTCCGCAACCGGCCGGGCGTGGCGCCGGACGTGGATGAAGACCCGCTGCCGGACGAGGAGCCGCGCGACTACGTGGTGCGCGTGGCGCGCGCCAAGGCCGCCGCCGGCTGGCAGCGCATGCTCGAGCGCAACCTGCCGCGCGCCCCGGTGCTCGCCGCCGACACCACCGTGGCGCTGGGCAAGCGCATCTACGGCAAGCCCGCCAACCGCCGCGACGCCGAGTCCATGCTCGCCGAGCTCTCAGGCAAGCGCCACGAGGTGCTGACCGCGGTGGTGGTGAAGTTCGACGACCAGGTGGAGACGGCGTTGTCGGTGTCGGAGGTGCAGTTCCGCGAGCTCAGCGCCGAGGAGGTCCGCGACTACGTCGCCACCGGCGAGTCCGACGACAAGGCGGGCGCCTACGCGATCCAGGGTCGCGCCGCCCTGTTCGTGGCCGAGATCCGCGGCAGCCAGTCGGGCATCGTCGGCCTGCCGCTGTACGAGACGGCGCAATTGCTGCAGAAGATGGGGGCTTCGCGTGACCGAAGAGGTGCTCGTTAACATCACGCCGCAGGAAACGCGCGTGGCGGTGGTGCACGCCGGCGCGGTGCAGGAACTGCTGATCGAGCGCGCCGCGAGCCGCGGCTTGGTGGGCAACATCTACATGGGGCGCGTGGCGCGCGTGCTGCCGGGCATGCAGTCGGCCTTCGTCGAGGTGGGCCTCGAGCGCGCGGCGTTCCTGCACGTGGCCGACATCTGGGAGGAGCGCCGGCCGAGCGGGGAGGCCTCGAAGCCCATCGAGAAAGTGCTGGCCGAGGGCCAGCCGCTGCTGGTGCAGGTGGTGAAGGACCCCATCGGCACCAAGGGCGCGCGCCTGACGACGCAGGTGTCGATCGCCGGGCGCATGCTCGTCTACCTGCCGCAGGACCCGCACATCGGCATCTCGCAGAGGATCGAGGACGAGAACGGCCGCCAGGCGCTGCGCGAGAAGGTGAAGGCGCTGCTGCCGCCCGAGGAGAAGGGCGGCTTTATCATCCGCACGCTGGCGGAAGGCGCGGGCGACGCGGAACTGGCGGCCGACATCGCGTTCCTGCGCCGCCTGTGGGCCGACGTCCGCGAGCGGTCCCTGGGGGCCGCGCCGCCCAAGCTGCTGTACCAGGACCTGTCGCTGGCGCAGCGCGTGCTGCGCGACATGGTGGGCGAGGACACCAGCGCGATGAAAGTGGACTCGCGCGAGAACTTCCAGAAGCTCGCCGCCTTCGCCGAAACCTATACGCCCAAGGTGCGCGCCAAGCTCGAACACTACACCGGCGAGCGGCCGCTGTTCGACCTGTACAACGTCGAGCCGGAGATCGAGAAGGCCTTGTCGCGGCGCGTGGACCTGAAATCCGGTGGCACGCTGTTCATCGACCAGACCGAGGCGATGACCACCATCGACGTCAACACCGGCGGCTTCGTCGGCCTGCGCAATTTCGACGACACGGTGTTCAAGACCAACCTCGAGGCGGCGCAGGCGATCGCGCGCCAGCTCAGGCTGCGCAACCTGGGCGGCATCATCATCGTGGACTTCATCGACATGCAGAGCGAGGAGCACCGCGCCGCGGTGCTGGAGGAGCTGAAGAAGGCGCTCTCGCGCGACCGCACGCGCATGACGGTGAACGGCTTCACGCAGCTCGGCTTGGTGGAGATGACCAGGAAGAGGACGCGCGAATCGCTGGCGCACGTGCTGTGCGAGCCCTGCCCGATGTGCACCGGGCGCGGCGCGGTGAAGACCGCGCGCACCGTGTGCTACGAGATCCTGCGCGAGATCCTGAGGGAGGCGCGCGCCTTCAACGCGCGCGAGTTCCGCGTGCTCGGCGCGCAGAGCGTGATCGACCTCCTGCAGGAGGAGGAATCGGGCGCCATCGCGATGCTCTCGGATTTCATCGGCAAGCCGATCGCGCTGCAGGTGGAGCCGGGCTATACCCAGGAGCAGTTCGACGTGGTCCTGATGTAGCGGCCGGCCTGCTACTGGCGCCCCGACGCCAGGCGGATGAAATCTTCGAGCTCCTTGCGATTCAGGTCGGAAACCGCCCAGTACTGCAAGCCGCCGGCGCTGAACGGCTCGATGTTGAAGCCGTTGCGCTCGGCGGCCGCGGAGGAGACCGGCTTGCCGGGCCAGACGAAAAGGTCGATCGTGTGCCGGCGGCGCTTGTAGACAAGCACCGCCGCCGGCTTTCCGTCGATGTAGTCCAGCCGGGCCCCGACGAGCGGAAAGCCCTCGCCCGAGAAGTCCGTCACGCGGGGGGAAAACGGCAGGCGATCGCTGAGCCAGGGCTTGACGGTGTGCTGGTCGGACGAGGCGACTTCGATGATCCGTTCCGAAAGCGTGGCGCGGACATGGCTCGCGACCACTTCGCGGGCGAGAAGCTCGCTTTCGGAGGGCCCCGTGAACACGGCGCCGACGCCGAGCCCCAGCGCCATCGCGGCCGCCAGCGCCGCCATGGGTCGCAGCCAGGGCAGGTCGAAGAAGCGCGGCTTGCGCGGCGCCGGCTCGGGGCGCCCATCTGCCAACGACGACCGGATACGGGCGGCGAGCGCCTGCGGCGCCGCGTGATAGGCCGCTTTGTCGCGCACGGCGGCCGACATGTCGCGCAGCCACTCGTACTGCGAGCGCAATCGCGCATTCTGCGCAAGGCGCGCTTCGAGCGCGACCGCGTTGGCGGGATCGAGCTCTCCGTCGACGTAGGCCTGCAGCAGCTTCGTTTCGTCGTTGTTCATCGGTGCGCCTCCATCCCGGCGGCCGAGGCGATGACGCGCACGGAGTCGGCCAGCAGCCGGCGGGCGCGGGCAAGGCGCGACATCACGGTGCCGATTGGAACGTCCGCGATGCGTGCAATGTCCTTGTAGGACAGGTCTTCGAGCTCGCGCAGGATCAGGACCTCGCGAAACTGGGCCGGCAGCGCCGCGATCGCCTCGTTCAGCATGCGCCGGTCGAGGCTGCGGGCGACGAGCGTTTCCGGGCTATGCGCGTTCTCGTCAACCATGTCCTCGTCGAGCGCTGCGATGTCCCCCGGTCGGCACTTCTCCAGCCAGCTGAAAGCGACGTTGCGCACGATCGAAAGCAGCCACGGCCGCGCCTCGCCGCGCAAGCCGTCGAAGAACCGGTAGGCGCGCAGGGCGGAATCCTGGACCACGTCCTGCGCGTCCTGGTCATTGCGCGTGAGCCAGCGCGCCAGGTTGTAGGCGGCGTCCAGGTGGGGCAGCACCTGCTGCTCGAAGCGTGAGCGGGAGTCCATCGCGAGGCCGCAATTCTAGCGTCAGGCCAGCACCGTGATTTTGCCGCTCATGCGCTCGTGGCCATCGCCGCAGAAGATGTCGCACAGGTACACGAATGTGCCGACCCTGTCCGGCGTGAAGCGGACGCGAGCCACCTGGCCCGGGATGATGTCCGCGCGGATGCCGAAGTCGGGGCAATTGAAGCCCATCACGACGTCGGCCGTGGTGAACTCAAGAATCGCCGGGACTCCTTTCTTGAGCGTCACCTCCGGTGGCAGGTAGACGAACTTGCGCGCGACTATCCCGCGCACCTGGGCCTTCGGGCCGGCGAGTGCAAACGCGCCGATCCCGGCGAAGGCGGCGCCAAGGGCCGCCGACATGAACCGCCGGCGTTTCATGCACGCGGCACCGGATATTCGGCAATCGTGATTGCCGCCGGCTTTTCCGTCTCGATCTCGCGGAACCCGAGGCCGCGGTACGGCTGCGCAGGATCCCACATCAGCGGCACGCGTTGGGGCTGCGAACCGGGCGCCGGCAGCGGGAAGATGAGCGACTTCGCCGCGTGGTGCTCGATGTGGGCGGTCTTGTAGTGGTGCTCCTGGTGGATGTGCCCATAGAAGACCGTCACGTTCCGATACGGCATGAGGAGCACGATGGCCCGGTCGCCATCGCGCGTCGCCCAGTCCCATTGCGGGTAGAGGGGAAACAACGGCCGGTGCGTCAGCACCACGATGCGGGCGTCGCGGGCCTGCTTGTCCAGGTCCTGCTTCAGCCAGTCGAGCTGCTCGTCGCCGAGGAGCGCGCGGGGGTCGGACACGTTGTCGAGCACGATGAAATGCACGCCCTTGTGATCGAACGTGTAGTGCGTGGGGCCGAAGAACTCCTGGAAGGCCGCGCTGCGGTCGAGCGAGCCGTCGTGCTCGCCCGGCATGAAGCGGATGTTGCGGTTCTTCAGCTCCCCCACCATGTCGCGGAACAGCGCGAGTCGGCGCCGGCGCTCCTTCGGATCGTCGGTGGTGTGCGTCAGATCCCCGGTGAAAACGATGAAATCGGGCTGCGTTTGCAGCGCATTCACCGCGGCGATCGCCTTGGGAAGCGTGCCCAGCGCATCCGGGTTGGGCGCACCCTGGAAGCCGATGTGCGTGTCGGATAGCTGGACAAAGTAGAACTCGTCCGCGGTATCGCCGGAACCGCCGGCGCCGCCCGGGCGCCCCATCGGTTCGGCGCCCCGCGCGAGGGCCGAGGCGAACACCACTCCTCCCATGCCCGCCAATTTCATGAACTGCCTGCGATCCAGGGTCATGCCACGCTCCGTTAGGGTAGACGTGTGCAAGACCGGCGGGGGCGGCGATTTATTCCCGCGGCGTCGGCTGCAGGCGCGCGTGGGGCATCGGCCGCCCCTGCGCATTGCTCCGGTTGTCTCCCTCCGGCACGACGCGATAGCCGCCGGCGTCCTGCTACGATGCAAGATCGGCAATCCGGACCACCGACGCCCTCACCCAAGCCACCCGCCAGCGGCGCCGGACTACGCTCCCGAACCCGGAGACCCCTGCAATCTCGCATGGAAGACCTCTGCTTCACCCCCGCAAGGAAACTGGCGCGCCTTCTGCGCGCGCGCAAGCTCTCCGCCACCGAGCTGATGCGCGCCTTCATCGCGCAGGTCGAGCGCGTCAATCCGAAGGTCAACGCCATCGTCACCTTCGTGCCGGAGCAGGCGCTGAAGGAAGCCAAAGCGCTCGATCGCCGGAAAGGCCCCAGGCCCCTGCTCGCGGGACTTCCCATCGCCTACAAGGACCTCGTACCGACCCAAGGGATCCGCACCACCCTCGGCTCGCTCGTCTACAAGGACAACGTTCCCGCGGAGGATGCACTCCTCGTCGAGCGCCTCAAGGCGGCGGGCGCCATCACGCTGGGAAAGACGAACACGCCCGAGTTCGGCGCCGGCAGCAACACCTTCAACAAGGTGTTCGGAGCGACGAGAAACCCCTACGACCTCTCGAAGACCGCCGGCGGCTCTTCGGGCGGCGCGGGCGCGGCGGTGGCCTGCGGCATGCTGCCCTTCGCCGACGGCTCGGACCTGGCCGCGAGCCTGCGCAATCCCGGCAACTACTGCAACGTGGTGGGCTTCCGCCCAACGTCCGGGCGAGTACCCACTTACCCCGCGGCCAACGCCTGGGACAGCCAGCCGGTGGCCGGACCGATCGCACGCACGGTGGAGGACGCGGCCTTCCTGCTCTCGGCGATGGCGGGGCCTGACCGTCGCGCGCCGCTGTCGATCAGCGAGCCGGGCAGCGTCTTCAATCGTTCCCTGAAGAGATCATTCAGGAAGGTTCGCGTCGCCTGGACGCGCGACTTCGGCGGCCTGCCGGTGGAGCCGGCCGTCACCGAAGTCCTGGAGCAGCAGCGCAAGGTGTTCGAGTCGCTCGGCTGCGTGGTGGAGGAGGCCTGCCCCGATTTCACTGGCGCGACGGAGGCCTTCGAGACGCTGCGCGCCGTCTCCTTCGCTCTGCGCTTCGCGCCGCTGCTGAAAACGCACCGCGCGTTGCTCAAGGACACGGTGATCTGGAACATAGAGCAGGGACTGGCGCTCGACGGCGCGAAGATCGGGCGCGCCGAGGTCCTGCGCACCCAGCTCTACCACCGCATGCGCAGGTTCCTGGAGAAGTACGAGTTCCTGCTGGCGCCGGTGAACCAGCTGCCGCCCTTCCCGGTGGAGACGGAGTACCCGACAGAGATCGCGGGCGTGAAGCTGGCGAACTACCTCGACTGGATGAAGAGCTGCTACTACGTGACCATCACCAGCCACCCGGCGATCTCGGTGCCGGCGGGCTTCACACCCGAGAGACTGCCGGTCGGCCTGCAGATCGTCGGCCGCTACCGCGACGATTTCGGCGTGCTGCAGATGGCGCACGCCTTCGAGCAGGCGACTGAAGCATGGAAGCGTCGTCCACCGCTGGCAGCCTAGCTTTTTCTCCGAAACGCGGCGGTGATGCGCGCTCCTGGCCACATGTATCTGCCAATAGATATATGCCGGCATATGGCGCCATCTATTGGTAGATGGTTCAATCTACCTATGGATAGATTCGCACCGCATCCGTTGCGGCCTAAACACTAGTTAGGCAGCTTATATGGCGCGCACACTTCGCATCGCGGCAGCAGTGGTTGTTGCAATTGCAGTTGGGTTAGCGGCCTATTGGTTTTTGGGCTACCGACCTAGTGAGTTTCGGGGCGCTGGTCCGATGAGAGATACAGGATTCTTCTCGTATTACCGTTATCACGCGCCTTTGGGCGAGTTCCCGTTCCGCGCCGAAGGTACGTACCAATTTCAGTTTACCGGGCTGCCCAGCGAGAAGATGGTGCTGCAGTTCTACGTACCCGGATACTCCACGAAGAACCGTGCCGAAATCGAATCGCTGAAGACCGTCCTAGCCACCGAGATTACAGACAAATCGGGCAACGTTGTCTGTACTGCTAATGGAAGTCCAGCTACACCCATTCCAGCTAGATGGACTCTAATGTCGAGTCCGTTCGAGGCAGCTTACTGGCATGAGGCATGCGCGAATCGGCCGTTTATTCGGCACACTGAGTATTCATTGCGTGTAACGGTACAAAAGCTCGATCCAAGAACGCCGAATGTTCAACTTAGGGCAATCCTGGAAGGTGGCGGGAATGAGCTTCCATAAGCTGCCTAACAACACGTTCGATCGGACCGCGGAACCTCATTCGATAAAGTGGACACCTCGACCTAACGCATGAGGAAGTGCGTGATCCAATGTCCTGGCTGATGGCCGCGGTCTACGACCGCTTCACGCGCGGGAGCAACGAAGCCTGCCTGGATCTGTGGCGCGCAGAACTGCTGCGCGATCTCGCGGGTGAGGTGCTTGAAGCGGGAGCCGGAACCGGCGCCACCCTGCCCCACTACCCAAAATCAGTAACGCGGCTGGTGCTCTGCGAGCCGGATCCTCACATGCGGTGCAGGCTGCAGGCAAAGCGCGACGCCGCGGGAGCGAAGCACGTCGAGATTTCAGACGCCTCGCTCGAGGCCCTGCCTGCAAACGCCGCCTCGATCGACGCGGTGGTGTGTTCGCTGGTGCTTTGCTCGGTCCCCGACCAGGCAGCCGCGCTCAAGGAAATTCAGCGCGTGCTCAAGCCCGGAGGAAAATTCGTGTTCCTGGAGCACGTCGCCGCGGACGGCAAACCGAACCGCCTGAAATGGCAACGACGCATCGAGCCGATCTGGAAGCACCTGATGGGCAACTGCCACCTGACGCGGCGCACCGAAGCCGCGATCACTGCCGCGGGTTTCGACATCGAGCGCATCGAGCGCGACAGCATCCGCAAGGCGCCGCCCATCGTGCGGCCCAGCATCCGCGGGGTCGCACGCAAAGGCGGCTGATCCAGGCGGCGTGAACGCCTATTTCTCCTTCGCCACCCGCCCCATCAGGTAGAACTCGTCGTTCGGCCGCATGCCGGTGACGTTCGCCATGCGGTTGGAGAGGGCGAAGAACGCGGCGATGGCGGCGATGTCCCAGACGTCCTCGTCGCCGAAGCCGTGCCGGCGCAGCGTCTCGAAGTCCTCCTCACCCACCGCGTGCGATTCGAGCGCCACCCGCATGGCGAAGTCGAGCATCGCTTTCTGGCGCGGCGTGATGTCGGCCTTGCGGTGGTTGATCGCCACCTGGTCGGCGACGCGCGGGTCCTTGGCGCGGATGCGCAGGATCGCGCCGTGCGCCACCACGCAGTACTGGCAATGGTTTGCGCCGGAAGTCGCCACCACGATCATCTCGCGCTCGGCCTTCGTGAGCCCGCCCGGCTTGTCCATCAGCGCGTCGTGGTAGGCGAAAAACGCGCGGAACTCCTCCGGGCGGTGCGCGAGGGCGAGGAACACGTTCGGCACGAAGCCGGATTTCTCCTGCACCGCGAGGATGCGCGCGCGCACATCCTGCGGCAGGTCCTCGAGCGCGGGGACGGGGAAGCGGCTGATCGGAGGGTTGGCCACGGGGCGGGACTAGGACTGGCGCGCCCGGCGGGATTCGAACCCACGACCCTTGGCTTCGGAGGCCAATACTCTGATCCGCTGAGCTACGGGCGCTTTCAAGTTAAAATCATACCGTTATCCCCAGCCCCCGACCACGCCCATGAGCGAGCACGACGAACATTCCACCTTCATCAAGACGCCGCAGCAGTTGATCGTGGTGGTGGTACTGTCCTTCCTGGTGCCGATCATCGGCATCGTGTTGCTGGTGAACCTGGTGCTGAGCAGGCCGCATGCGGACCCGTCGGCGCTTGCGCCCGAAGCGATAGCCCAGCGCCTGCAGCCGGTGGGCCGGGTCGAATTCGGCGCCGCCGGCGCCGCCGGCGCCGCTGCCGCCGGGCCGCGCAGCGGCGAGGAGCTCGTGAAATCCGCCTGCGCCGCCTGCCACCAGACCGGCGTGGCGAACGCCCCCAAGATCGGCGACAAGGCCGCCTGGGCGCCGCGCCTCGGCACGGGTCTGAACACCCTGCTCGCCGTCGCGATCAAGGGCAAGGGCGCGATGCCGGCGCGCGGCGGCGTGGCCGATGCTTCCGACTTCGAGCTCGCGCGCGCCATCGTGTTCATGGCGAACCAGTCCGGCGCCAGCTTCAAGGAGCCGGCGGCGCCGAAGGCGCCGGCCGTCAAGGGCAAGTAACCCTACCCGGCGCCGCCGCGCGGCGCCCCACGGCGTGAACCTGCTCTTCATCATCGATCCGCCGGATTCGCTCAAGGCGTACAAGGACACGACCGTCAGCATGATGCGCGCCGCGCAGAACCGCGGCCACGCGGTGCACGTGTGCGAACAGGACGCGCTCGCCTGGCGCAGCGGCGCGGTGAGCGCGCAGGCCACGCACCTGCGCCTCACCGACAATGACGAGGACTGGTATCGCGCCGACGGCCGCGCGCAGCGCGCGCTGCTGGAGTACGGCGCGGTGCTGATGCGCAAGGATCCGCCCTTCGACATGGAATACGTGGCCAGCACGTGGCTGTTGTCGGAGGCCGAGCGCCAGGGCGCGCGCGTGTTCAACGCGCCGCAGGCCCTGCGCGACCACAATGAGAAGTTCGCCATCGCCGAGTTCGCCCACCTGTGCTCTCCCTCGATGGTGTCGCGCGACATGGCGCAACTGCAGGCCTTCATCGACGAGCAGCGCGACACGGTCTTGAAACCCCTCGCCGGCATGGGTGGGGCGGGCATCTTCCGCGTGCGCCACGACGACCCCAACCGCAATGTCATCGTCGAGACCGTGTCGGCGCTTGGCGCGCAGAGCGTGATGGCGCAGCGCTACATCCCGGAAATCGCTCGCGGCGACAAGCGCGTCGTGGTCATCGACGGCAAGCCGGTCCCCCACGTGCTGGCGCGCATTCCGAAGGCCGGCGAAACCCGCGGCAACCTCGCCGCGGGCGCCAGGGGCGTGGCGCAACCGCTGTCGGCGCGCGACCGCCAGATCGCCGAGGCGATCGGCCCGACGCTCGCCGCGCGCGGGATACTATTCGCGGGGCTGGACGTGATCGGCGACTACCTCACGGAAGTCAACGTCACCAGCCCGACGTGCTTCCGCGAGATCCAGGACCAGACCGGCTTCGACGTCGCCGGCATGTTCGTCGAGGCGCTCGAGGCGAAGGTCAAAGCATGATCGGCGTGCTGGTGATCTCGCACGGCGCCATCGGCGAGACGCTGCTCGCCAGCGCGGAGCAGATCCTGGGCGCCAGGCAGCCGCAGGCGGCTGCGCTCGGCGTATCGCGCAGCGACGACCCGGACCAGGTGCTGGCGCGCGCGCGCCAGCTCGCTGCGCAGCTCGACGCCGGCGACGGCGTGCTGGTGCTGACCGACATGTTCGGCGCCACCCCCTGCAACGTGGCCTCGCGCCTGCTCGCCGACGGCCGCGTCGAGGGCGTCTCCGGCGTGTCGCTGCCGATGCTGGTGCGCGTGCTCTCCGGCCGCAACGGCTCCCTGCCGGCCGCGGTGCAGCGCGCCCTGTCCGGCGGCGCCGAGGGCGTGGTGCACATGAACTCGGACAGCTGCAGTGGCTAGCGCGGAACTCACCATCGTCAACCGGCTCGGCCTGCACGCGCGCGCCTCGGCCAAGCTGACGCAGGTGGCGAGCGCCTTCAGGAGCGAGGTCTGGCTGTCGCGCAACGGCCGCCGCGTGAACGCCAAGAGCATCATGGGCGTGATGATGCTCGCCGCTGGCAAGGGCGCGTCGATCCTGGTGCAAGCCGAGGGCGAGGACGCCGAGGCGGCGATGCTCGCGATCCGGCAGCTGATCGCCGACCGGTTCGGCGAGGGGGAATGAACTTCGTCCTGCACGGCTCGAGCGTCGCCTCGGGCATCACCATCGGCCACGCGCACCTGGTGTCCAGCGCGCGCCTGGACGTGGCGCACTACGAGATCGCCGAAGCGGCGGTGCCCGGCGAGATCTTCCGCTTCGACGCCGGCATCTCGCGCGCCAAGCAGGAACTCTCGCTGCTCGAGAGCCAGATGCCGCAGGACGCCCCCGCCGAGTTCGGCGCCTTCATCAACCTGCACCGCATGATCCTGGAGGATTCCTCGCTGTCGCACGCGCCGCGCGAGCTGATCCGCGAGCGCAAGTGCAACGCCGAGTGGGCGCTGGTGCAGCAGATGGAGACCCTGGTCGAGCAGTTCGAGGCGATGGAGGATCCCTACCTGCGCGAGCGCAAGGCCGACATCCAGCAGGTGGTGGAGCGCGTGCTCAAGGCGCTGATGGGCGACAAGGCGCCGGCCGAGCCGCAGCTCTCGGAAGAGCACAAGCTGATCGTCGTCGCGCACGACCTGTCGCCCGCCGACATGATCCTGTTCAAGCGCCACGAATTCGGCGGCTTCGTCACCGACGTGGGCGGGGTGACCTCGCACACCGCCATCGTCGCGCGCAGCCTCAACATCCCGGCGCTGGTCGGCCTGCACCACGCGCGCCACATGATCCGCGAGGGCGAGCTGCTGATCGTGGACGGCAGCCAGGGCGTGCTGGTGGTGGACCCGGACCCGATCGTGCTCGCCGAGTACCAGCTGCGCCAGTCGCAGCACGAGCTGGAGAAGAAGAAGCTGCGGCGCCTGAAGAGCACGCCCGCGGCGACGCTGGATGGCGCGGCGGTGGAGCTCTACGCCAACATCGAGCTGCCCCAGGACCTGGCAGGCGTGCACGAGGCGGGCGCGCAGGGGGTCGGCCTGTTCCGCACCGAGTTCCTGTTCATGAACCGCAAGGACCTGCCCGGCGAGGACGAGCAGTACGAGGCCTACCGCGAAGTGGCCAAGGCGATGGGCGGCAAGCCGGTGGTGATCCGCACGCTGGACGTGGGCGCCGACAAGGCGCTCTCGGGCAACACCCAGTTGATGCCCAACCCCGCCCTCGGCCTGCGCGCCATCCGCTTCTGCCTCGCCGAGCCGCAGATGTTCCTCGCCCAGCTGCGCGCCATCCTGCGCGCCTCCAGCCACGGGCGCGTCAGGATCCTGCTGCCGATGGTGGCGCACGTGCACGAGGTGGAGCAGGCGCTGACCTTCATCCGGCAGGCCAAGGAACAGCTCGACGACAAGCGCATGCCCTACGACAAGGGCATCGAAGTGGGCGGCATGATCGAGATCCCGGCGGCGGCGCTCTCGCTGCCGATGTTCATGAAGCGGCTGGACTTCCTGTCGCTGGGCACCAACGACCTGATCCAGTACACGCTGGCCATCGACCGCACCGACGACGCGGTGGCGCACCTCTACGACCCGCTGCACCCCGCGGTGCTGCACCTGATCGCGCACGTGATCCAGACCGCGACGCGCGGCGACACGCCGGTGGCGGTGTGCGGCGAGATGGCGGGCGACCTGGCGCTGACGCGCCTGCTGCTGGGTTTCGGGCTGCGCAATTTCTCCATGCACCCGGCGCAGCTGCCGGCGATCAAGGAGCGCGTGCTGCGCTCCAGCCTCGCCGAGGTGCAGCCGCTGGCGCAGAAAGTGCTGCGCTCCAGCGACCCGGTGAAGACGCGCGAGCTGATCGCCAGGCTGAATTCCTGAGCCACGCGATGCCGGGACCCCTCGACGGCGTGCGCGTGCTGGACCTCACCACGGTGGTGATGGGTCCCTACGCCACGCAGATCCTCGCCGACTTCGGCGCCGACGTGGTCAAGGTCGAGCCGCCCGAGGGCGACATCATGCGCTACGCCTGGCCCTTCCGCTCCAAGGGCATGGGGCACATCTTCCTCAACGCCAACCGCAACAAGCGCGGCATCGTGCTCGACTTGAAAAAGCCCGAGGCGCGCGAGGCCTGCCTCGCCCTCGCGAAGAAGGCCGACGTCCTCGTCTACAACATCCGCCCGCAGGCGATGGCGCGCCTGAGGCTCGGCTACGAGGAGGTGAGGGCGGTCAACCCGCGCATCCTCTACGTGGGCGCCTTCGGCTACAGCCAGCGCGGCCCTTACGCGGCGAAGGCCGCCTACGACGACCTGATCCAGGGCGCCGCGGGGCTGCCCTGGCTCTCGCGCGAGGCCGGCTCCGAGTCGCCGCGCTACACCCCGGTGATCATCGCCGACCGCTCCGTGGGACTGCACGTGGCGAACGCGGTGAGCGCGGCGCTGTACGCGCGCGAGAAGACCGGCAAGGGCCAGCGCGTGGACGTGCCGATGTTCGAGAGCCTGCTGCAATCGGTGCTCGGCGAGCACATGGGCGGCTACACCTTCCTGCCGCAGCTCGGCGAAGGCGGCTACCGGCGCATGCTCACCGAGTACCGCCGGCCCTACCAGACCAAGGACGGCTACGTCTGCGCGCTCATCTACAACGACAAGCACTGGAAGGCGTTCTTCGAGATGCTCGGGCGCCCGGACATGCTGCAGGATGAGCGCTTCGTCTCCGCCGAGGGGCGCAGCCGGAACTTCGACGCCGTGTACCGCTTCGTCGCCGAGGAGATGGCCAAGCGCACCACCGAGGAGTGGCTCGCGGCGCTGGAGGAGGCCGACATCCCGGTGCAGCGCATGAACAGCCTGGAGGACATCCTGCGCGACCCGCACCTCGCGGCCATCGGCTATTTCAGCCCCGTCGAGCACCCGAGCGAGGGCCAACTGCTTTCCATGAAGGTG
>JBGPPD010000057.1:0-14520 GCA_041488375.1 Gammaproteobacteria bacterium
CCGCCGACGGAACGCAGCAACTCGTGCACCGGCTTGCGCGCGGCGTACAGGAACGGCATCGCAATCACGAACCACACCAGCGCGGAGAGCGCTGCGTTGCCTGGCCAGATCACCCAGAACGGAGAATCCGCCATAGGGCACTCCTTTCAACTGCTCAGAGAGTTGCCCCCTACGGGATGGATTTTAATAGAAACGCAATCCCACCATCCGGAACAATTACTCAATCGCGAGCAGTTCGACCTCAAATATCAGGGTGGCATTGGGCGGAATCACCCCGCCCGCGCCGCGCGCCCCGTAGCCGAGCGCCGGCGGGATGGTTAGCATGCGCTTGCCCCCAACCTTCATGCCCACTACACCCTCGTCCCAGCCCTTGATCACGTGGCCGGCGCCGAGCGGGAATTCGAAGGGGTCGCCGCGATCCTTGCTGGAGTCGAACTTCTTGCCGCGCTCGCCGCCGTACAAAAGCCAGCCGGTGTAGTGGACGGACACGCCCTGTCCGGCCTTGGCTTCCTTGCCGGTGCCGGCGACCTTGTCCTCGTAGATGAGTCCGCTTGCGGTGGTGGTGGGCATCATTTCTCCAGTGGATTTCCCAGTCGCTCCACGGCCAGGTACTTCTTGCGGTATTCCTCGAAGGGCAGCGAGTCGCCGGCCTCGATCCGCTTCTGCTTGTCGAGCGACTCGGCGGCGAGGCGCGCGAAGCGCTCCTCCTCTTCCCGCGGGAACTCCCGCGCCATCAGCGTCGCGCGATGTTTGCGCGACAGGGCGGTGATGAAGTCGGTGTAGGAGCCCTGGTGGCTGCGCTGCATCTCGATCAGCACGCGCGCCGACGGGGTGAGCGACGGATCGCGCAGCACCGCCGCCTGCTGCGCGTGCGACTCCCGGTAGGCGTGGCCGCCCAGCGCGGCATCCACGGCCGCCGCGATCGGCGCGCATTCGGCCAGCAGCTGCTCGCCCCAGACCTTGAGGCCTTTGTCGCCCGGGATGCAGCCGAGCGTCAGCCCCGGTTCGCGCCCGCGCGCGGCCACCGTCTCCTGGTTGCGCGATTCGCAGGCGATATCTTCCGGCGTGTCGGGCGGGCTGTCGGAGAGCAGGCAATGCAGCAGGAACACGTCGAGGAACCTCATCACCGGCAGCGTGATCCCCGCCGGCGCGAAGGGGTCGAGGTCCATCAGGCGCACCTCCACGTACTCCACGCCGCGCTCGCGCAGCGCGTGCAGCGGGCGCTCGCCCGGCTTGATGCGGCGCTTGGGCCGGATCTTGCCGTAGAACTCGTTCTCGATCTGCAGCAGCGTGGTGGAGAGCTGGCGGTAGGTCTCCGGGCCGTCGCCCAGCTTGCCCGGCTCGCGGATGCCGATCTTCGCGTAGGCCGGGTAGACCTGGGTGAGGCCCTGCTGCAGGGTCTTGCCGTAGGCGAGGAGGTCGTTGCAGCTCACGACCAGCGAGGATTGCGCGTCGCTCTGGTAGCCCAGGCGCCCCATGCGCAGGGACGTGGCGTGCGGCAGGTGCACGGTGCCGGGGCGAAGCTCCTTGAGCGGGTGCGGCCGGCCGGCGACGAAGCTCGAGCACACCGCGGGCGAAGCGCCGAACAGGTAGAACAGCAGCCAGCCGTGGCGGCGGAAATTGCGGATCAGCGAAAAGTACTCGGCGTTGCCGAGGCCCGGCATGGACCAGTTGTAATGGATGCCGGAAATGGTCTGCATGCGCCGGCCGTAGCGCCAGGCGAGGCCGTTGCGGTACACGGTCTTCGCGCGTCCGATGTTGGAGGACCCGTAGCGCCCGATCGGGATTTGGTCCTCGGCCGGCAGGCCGCAGGGCATGCTGCCCACCCACATCAGCTCCTCGCCGATGGCGCGGAACACGAACTGGTGGATGTGGGTCAGCTCCTCCAGGCAGGCCTCGGCGCTCGGGTGCACGCCGGTGATGAGCTCGAGCTGGGATTCGCTGAAGTCGGTGGTGACGTGCGGGTGCGCCAGGGCCGAGCCCAGCGCTTCGGCGTGCGGCGTCAGCGAGAGCGCCCCGTCCGGCCGCGTGCGCAGCGACTCCTTCTCGATGCCGCGGCGCATTCCCTTGAGCGCAGCGGGGTCAATTGCCCGCAATTTTTCTTCGAGTCCCCCCATGCCCGAAAGGTAGCAGAGCGCTTGAATCCCCGGAATCCGCCCAAACGTAGACCTGCATGGACCTCCTAGACCAAGAGACCGGCGCGGGCGACAAGCCCGGCCGTCGCGGGCGCTCCACTTCGCTCGCGGTACGCCCGATCCCCGAGGACGCGCTGATCCTCATCCCGATGCGCAACGCCGTGCTGTTCCCGGGCGTGATCTCGCCCGTGGCGGTGGGGCGCAGCTCCTCCATCGCCGCGGCCAACGAAGCCGTGCGCCAGTCGCGCAAGGTCGGCTTCGTCCTGCAGCGCGACCCCAAGGTCGACACCATCGGGCCGAACGACCTGCACTGGGTCGGCACCGCGGGCGACATCGTGCGCTACGTGCCTTCCAGCGAAGGCGCGCACCACCTCGCGGTGCAGGGCGAGACGCGCTTTCGCATCACCGAGTTCCTCGAAGGCTGGCCGTTCCTGGTGGCGCGCGTGGTGTGGGTGCCCGAGGCGACCGGCGCCGGCGAAGACGTCGAGGCGCGCTTCCTGCAATTGAAGACGCAGGCCGCCGAGGCCATCAAGCTGCTGCCCAACGTCCCCGACGAGCTCGCCGGGGCGGTGCAGGGCATCGAGTCCGCCGGCCAGCTCGCCGACATGGTGGCGAACCTGCTCGACGTGCCGAGCGAGGAGAAGCAGGCGATCCTCGAAGCCTTCGACCTGAAGGCGCGCCTGGACAAGGTGCTCGAGCACCTCGGCGCGCGCGTGGGCGTGCTGCGCCTTTCGAAGGAAATCGGCGACAAGACCAAGAAGGAATTCGACGAGCGCCAGCGCGAGCACGTGCTGCGCGAGCAGATGCGCCAGATCCAGAAGGAGCTGGGCGAGGGCGAGGACACGGCCGCGGAGCTCGAGGAGCTGGAAAAGGCGCTCGAGGCCGCGGGCATGCCCGGGGACACGTTCAAGCACGCGAAGAAGGAATTCAAGCGCCTGTCGCGCATGGGCGAGGGCTCGGGCGAGGGCTCGATGCTGCGCACCTGGTTGGAGCTCATGGCCGAGCTGCCGTGGAAGATGGATCCGCAGAAGGCGGTGGACATCGCCGAGGCGCGCAAGGTGCTCGACGACGACCACTTCGGCCTGGACAAGGTGAAGCGCCGCATCCTGGAGTACCTGGCGGTGAGGAAGCTCAACCCCGAGGGCAAGAGCCCCATCCTTTGTTTCGTCGGGCCGCCGGGGGTCGGGAAGACTTCGCTCGGCCAGTCGATCGCCAAGGCGACCGGGCGCAAGTTCCAGCGCGTGGCGCTGGGCGGCCTGCATGACGAGGCGGAGATCCGCGGGCATCGGCGCACCTACATCGGCGCGCTGCCGGGCAACGTCATCCAGGCGCTCAAGCGCGCCGAGACGCGCTCGGGCGTGCTGATGCTCGACGAGATCGACAAGCTGGGCGCGGGCGGCTTCCACGGCGACCCGTCCTCGGCGCTGCTCGAGGTGCTCGACCCGGAGCAGAACGCGAAATTCCGCGACAACTACCTGGGCGTGGACTTCGACCTGTCGCGCGTGCTGTTCATCGCCACGGCGAACGTGCTCGACACGATTCCCGGGCCGCTGCGCGACCGCATGGAGATCATCCAGCTCCCCGGCTACACCGAGGAGGAGAAGGTGCAGATCGCGCGCAAGTACCTGGTGAAGAAGCAGCTCGAATCCAACGGACTGAAGGCCGCTCAGGCGTCGGTGAGCGACGCGGCGATCCGCGAGATCATCGCCGGCTACACGCGCGAGGCGGGCGTGCGCAACCTGGAACGCGAGATCGGCTCGGTGCTGCGCAACGTCGCGATGCGCATCGCGGAAGGCAAGGCCGACACGGTGGCGGTGGACGAGCCCGACCTGCACGGCATCCTCGGCGCGCGCAAGTTCGAGAACGAGGTGGCGCTGCGCACCAGCATGCCGGGGGTGGCCACGGGCCTCGCCTGGACGCCGGTGGGCGGCGACATTCTGTTCATCGAGGCCTCCAAGGTGCCGGGCTCGGGGAAACTCATCCTCACCGGGCAACTGGGCGACGTGATGAAGGAGTCCGCGCAGGCGGCGCTCACCCTCGCCAAGACCTGGAGCGGCGATGCGCTGGAGAAGATCGACATCCACGTACACGTACCGGCGGGGGCGACCCCGAAAGACGGCCCGAGCGCGGGGGTGGCGATGTTCCTCGCGCTGACTTCCTTGCTGCAGGGCAAGCCGGTGCGCCCGGACGTGGCGATGACGGGGGAAATTTCCCTTCGCGGGCTGGTGCTGCCGATCGGTGGGGTGAAGGAGAAGACCCTGGCCGCACTGCGCGCGGGCATCACCACGGTGATGCTGCCCAGGAGGAACGAAAAGGACCTCGAGGACGTCCCGGCCGAAGCCAAGGCGAAGCTGCACTTCGTCTTCCTCGACAAGGTCGAGGACGCCGTCAAGGCCGCCATCCTCTGAAAATCGGGGTCAGACCCCAATTTCCGCTCGCAAGGGAAATTGGGGTCTGACCCCGATTTACAGCCAGCCCGATTTCCTGAAGCGGTAGAACAGGTAGCCGTCGATGGCGGCCATCACGGCGATGCTCGCCGGGTAGCCCCAGGCCCACTTGAGCTCGGGCATGTTCTCGAAATTCATGCCGTAGACGCCCGCGATCATGGTGGGCACCGCCACCAGCGCGGCGTAGGCCGACAGGCGCTTGGTGTTCTCGCTCTCACCGATGGTGATCATGGCGAGGTTCACCTGGATGGCGGTGGTCACCGTGTCGCGCAGGGTGTCGATCGACTGGTTGAGCCGGAACAGGTGGTCGTAGACGTCGCGGAAGTACTCCCCCAGCCCGCCGCAGACATGCGGCACGCGCCCGCCGTACAGCCTTCCCGAAGCCTCGACCAGCGGCGCCACCGCGTGCTTGAGGGTCATCAGCTTCTGCTTCACGTAGTACAGGGACTCGATGTTCTGGCGCGGCGATTTTCCGGAGAAGATCTTCTCCTCCAGCGCTTCCAGCTCCACCTCCAGCAGGTCGAGCATCGGGAAATAGCGGTCGACGATGGCGTCCATCAGCGCGTAGAGCACGTAGCCCGAGCCGTGGCGCAGCAGCTCGGGCTCGCGCTCGCAGCGCGCGCGCACTTCCGTGAAGCCGCGCTCGGCGTGCTGGCGCACCGAGAGCACGTAGTTGCGGCCGACGAACACGTCCATCTCGCCGACCTTCAGCTCCTCGCCCGCCACCTCCACGGTGTTGAGCACGACGAACAGCGAATCCCCGTACTCCTCGATCTTGGGGCGCTGGTGGCCGTGGCGCGCGTCCTCCACCGCCAGTTCGTGCAGGTCGAACTCGTCCTGCATCTCCGCCAGTTCCGCGGCGTCGGCGTCCCTCAGCGCCACCCACACGAAGCAGTCCGGGCGGCCGAGGTAGGACTTGATCTCGCGCTTGGTGATTTCGGCGAGTTTCTTCCCATCCTGGTAGGCGACGCAATTGACCAGCATTTGGCCGAATCGTAGCACTGTAAAATGCGCGCTTGAGGGGGAAATCCATGCCTGCCATCAGCCGCCGGGCCCAGAGCCTCGGCACCGAAAACGCCTTCGTCGTCCTCGCCGAGGTGAATGCCCTCGCGCGCCAGGGCAAGGACATCGTGAGCTTTTGCATCGGCCAGCCCGACTTCCCGGCGCCCGAGAACGTGCAGGAGGCGGCGATCCGGGCGATCAGGGGCGGCAAGCACGGCTATACGCCCTCGGCCGGAATCGACGAGCTGCGCGCGGCGGCCGCGAAATACCTGGCCGGGATGCGCGGAGGGCTGCCGATCCGCCCCGAGGACGTGGTGGTGGGCGCGGGGGCGAAGCCCTTCATCGCCTACGCCATATTGAGCACCACCGACTACGGCGCGGGCGACGAGGTGATCTACCCCAACCCGGGCTTCCCGATCTACGAATCGCAGATCCGCGCCAGCGGGGCGAAGCCCGTGCCGATCCACTTGCACGAGGCGCGCGACTTCGCCTTCGACCCGGCGGAGCTGGAGCGCCTCATCACCCCGAAGACCAGGCTGCTGATCCTCAACTACCCCCACAACCCCACCGGGGGCCTGTTGTCGCGCAAGGACCTGGAGGCGATCGCGGCGATCCTGCGCAGGCACCCGCAGGTCTGGGTGTACGCCGACGAGATCTATTCGCGCCTGTGCTACACGGGCGAGTTCTTCTCCATCGCGCAGCTGCCCGGCATGTACGAGCGCACGATCATTTCCGACGGCGCCTCCAAGACCTGGGCGATGACCGGCTGGCGCATCGGCTTCACCTCGAACCCGGTGCTCGCGCCGCACTTCACGCGCTGGATCACCAACACCGAGTCCTGCGCCTCGCAGATCTCGCAATGGGCGGCGGTGGAGGCGATCAACGGCCCGCAGGACGCGGCGGCGATGATGCGCGCGAGCTTCCTCGAGCGGCGCGACCTGATCGTGGGGCTGCTGAACAAGGTGCCCGGCGTCACCTGCCGCAACCCGGGCGGCGCGTTCTATGCCTGGCCGAACGTGACCGAGGCCTGCAAGCGCGTCGGCGCCGCGGACTCCGAAGAATTCAGGAAGCGCCTGCTGCACGAGGCCGGCGTGGCGGTGCTCGCCGACATCCACTTCGGCTCGCGCGTGCCCGGCGAAGGCCAGCACGTGCGCTTTTCCTACGCCGCCTCGAAGCCGGCGATCGAGCAGGGCGTGGCGCGCATGGCCGAGTTCATCAAGAAGAACACCAGAAAAGCCGCATGAGCCGCTGGCGGCCCAGCGTCACCGTCGCGGCGGTGATCGAGCGCGGCGGGAAATTCCTGTTCGTCGAGGAACAGGCCAACGGCCTGCGCGTGCTCAACCAGCCCGCCGGGCACCTCGATCCGGGCGAGTCGCTCGCTCAGGCGGTGGTGCGCGAGACGCTGGAGGAGACGGCGCACCGCGTCACGCCTACGGCGCTGCTCGGCATCTACCGCTGGCGCTACGACAAGGAGGAGGACGTCACCTTCCTGCGCTTTGCGTTCCTGGCGCGCGTGGACGGCGTGGAGGCGGGCCGCCAGCTCGACAAGGAAATCATCGCCGCCCTCTGGCTCACGCCGGCCGAGCTCGCGGCGCGGCGCGCCCAGCACCGCTCGCCGCTGGTGCAGCAGTGCGTGGACGATTGCCTCGCCGGGCGGAGCTTTCCGCTGGACGTGCTGTCCAAGCCCTATGCCTGAAAAAGTCATCGTCGGGATGTCCGGCGGGGTGGACTCGTCGGTGGCCGCGCTGCTCTTGAAGCGCGCGGGCTACGAGGTCGTCGGCCTGTTCATGAAGAACTGGGAGGACGACGACGACGACGAGTACTGCTCCACGCGCGAGGACCTGATCGACGCGGCCGCCGCGGCGGACGTGATCGGCGTGGAGCTGGAGGCGGTGAACTTCGCCGCCGAATATCGCGAGCGCGTGTTCGCCGGCTTCCTCGCCGAGTATTCGGCCGGGCGCACGCCGAACCCGGACGTGCTGTGCAACGCCGAGATCAAGTTCAAGGCGTTCCTCGACCATGCGATCAAGCTGGGGGCGGCAAAGATCGCCACCGGTCACTACGCCCAGCTACGGGAAACCGGCGGCATAGTGCAGCTGCTGCGCGGCGCGGACGCGGGCAAGGACCAGAGCTACTTCCTGCACCGGCTGAACCAGGCCCAGTTGTCTCGCGTGATGTTCCCGGTCGGGCACCTGAAGAAGACCGAGGTGCGCAGGATCGCCGCCGAGGCCGGATTGCCGAACCATGCCAAGAAGGACTCCACCGGCATCTGCTTCATCGGCGAGCGGCCGTTCCGCGAGTTCCTCAACCGCTACCTGCCGAAGACGCCCGGACCGATGGTGACGCCGGAAGGAAAGCGCTTGGGCGAGCACATCGGCCTGGCGTTCTACACCATCGGGCAGAGGAAGGGCATCGGCCTGGGCGGAGCAGGGGAGCCCTGGTACGTCGCCGAGAAGCGCATGGCGACCAATGAACTGGTGGTGGTGCAGGGCCACGACCACCCGTTGCTGCTGCGCTCTTCGCTGCAGGGATTGGATGCGAGCTGGGTGCTCGACGCCCCCGCGGCCGGCGCGGCCCATGCCGCCAAGACCCGCTACCGCCAGGCCGATTCCGCCTGCACGGTGGCGCGCGTAGGGAACGGGGGCATCGCGGTGGACTTCTCCCAACCCCAGCGCGCCGTCACGCCCGGCCAGTCGGTCGTGCTCTACGACGGCGAAGTGTGCCTGGGGGGAGCGGTGATCGCCTAGACGGAAGGAACGGTATCGGCGAACGCCGGCCGTTCCATCAGCTTGTCGTAGTGTTTCGCCAGGCCTTTGAACTCGGCGCGCCAGTCGATGCCGGCGGGTTTCCTGAAGCCGATCCAGCCCACGCAGCAGCCGAGCGCGATGTCGGCCAGCGTGTAGCGCTCGCCCTGGCACCAGGGCTTGTCGCCCAGGTCGGATTGCATCTGCGCCAGGCCGCGCCTGACGCGCGCCGCCTGCTTCGCGGTCCAGGACGCGCTTTGTTCGCCGGCCGGCCGCAGCGACTCGTAGCGCACCAGCAGGCCCGCATCGAGCACGCCGTCGGCGAGCGCTTCCCAGCGCCGCACCGCGAGGCGCTCGCGGTTTTCTTCCGGGATCAGCCGCGCGATCGGCGAGGCGTTGTCGAGGAATTCCACGATCACGCGCGAGTCGTACAGCGCCGTGCCGTCGTCCAGCACCAGCGTGGGGATCTTGCCCAACGGGTTGTGCGCGTTGACCGGGTTGTCGGTCGGTTGCACGTCCACCCGTTCGATGTCGCAGTCGATGCGCTTTTCCGCGAGGACGATGCGCACCTTGCGGGTGTAGGGACTGGCGGGGGAGGCGAGCAGTTTCATGGTCATGGCGGGCGCGAATTATAGCGCCCGCACGCGCCGGCGCAGCGCGGGGACGACTTCTTTCGTAAACCACGGGTGGTTCTTCATCCACAGGCGGTTGCGCGGGCTCGGATGCGGCAGCGGGAAGAACTCCGGCAGGTACTCGCGCCAGGCGCGTACGGTCTGCGCCATGGTCTTCTTGCGCCGCTTGCCGAGGAAATAGGCTTGCGCATGCATGCCCACCAGCAGCGTCAGCCGGATCCGGGGCAACGCGGCGCGAAAGCGCGGCTGCCACAGCGGCGCGCATTCCGGGCGCGGCGGCAGGTCGCCGCGCGCGCCGCTGCCCGGATAGCACAGCCCGGTGGGCACGATGGCGACGCGGCGGGTGTCGTAGAACTGCGCGCGGTCCATGCGCAGCCAGGCGCGCAGCTGCTCGCCGGAAGGGTCGTTCCAGGGGATGCCGGTTTGGTGCACGCGCCGCCCCGGCGCCTGCCCGACGATCATCAGGCGCGCGCCCCTGCCCACCAGGAACACCGGCCGCGGCCCGAGCGGCAGGTGCGGCGCGCACACGCGGCAGGCGCGCGCCTCCTTGATCAGGGTCCGCAGCATGCCCATCTATAATAGGGCCTATGCCCACGGCGCTTGGCGCGATCTCGCCTCTGGATGGCCGGTACGAGAAATCGGCAGACCCGCTCAGGCCCTACTTCAGCGAAGCCGCCCTCATCCGCCACCGCGTGCTGGTGGAGCTGGAGTGGCTGAAGGCCCTCGCCGCCGAGCGGCGCATCCGCGAGCTCAAGCGCTTTTCGCGCCCGACCGTGGCGGCGCTCGACCGGCTGGTGGCGGGCTTGAGCGAGAAGGACGCCACGCACATCAAGAACATCGAGGCCGAGACCAACCACGACGTCAAGGCGATCGAGTACTGGCTCAAGGGCAAGCTGGCGAAGAACGCCGAGGTGCAGCGCTCGCTGGAGTTCATCCACTTCGCCTGTACCTCGGAGGACATCAACAACCTGGCTTACGCGCTGATGCTCGCGCACTCGCGCGACCGCGTGCTGCTGCCGCGCCTGGACGCGCTGGTCGCCGCGCTGCGCGCGCTGGCGCACCGGCACGCCGCGCGGCCGATGCTCTCGCGCACCCACGGCCAGCCCGCCTCGCCCACCACGCTCGGCAAGGAGATGGCCAACTTCGCGCAGCGCCTCAAGCGCGCGAGGGCGGCGATCGAGCGCGTCTCGATCCTCGGCAAGATCAACGGCGCGGTGGGCAACTACAACGCGCACGCCGCCGCCTATCCGGGCTTTCCCTGGGAAGCGTTCTGCCGGCGCTTCGTGGAGCGCCTCGGGCTGGAATTCAACCCCTACACCACGCAGATCGAGCCGCACGATTCCTACGCGGAACTGTTCGACGCCTACGCGCGCGCCAACACGGTGCTGCTCGACCTGGATCGCGACCTGTGGGGCTACGTGTCGCTAGGCTACTTCCGCCAGAAGGCAAAAGCGGGCGAGGTCGGCTCCTCGACCATGCCGCACAAGGTGAACCCGATCGACTTCGAGAACTCCGAGGGCAACGTCGGGGTGGCCAATGCGCTGCTGCGCCATCTCGCCGACAAGCTGCCGGTATCGCGCTGGCAGCGCGACCTGTCGGACTCCACCGCGCTGCGCAACGCGGGCACCGCGCTCGGGCATACGCTGCTCGCCTGGAACGCCTGCCTGCGCGGCCTGGGCAAGCTGGAAGCGGATCCCAAGCGCATGGCCGAGGACCTGCAGGCCAACTGGGAAGTGCTCGCCGAGCCGGTGCAGCAGGTGATGCGCAAGCACGCCGTGCCCGACGCCTACGAGAAGCTCAAAGCATTGACGCGCGGCAAGCGGCTGGACCGCGGCCAGCTTGCCGCTTTCATCCGCGCCCTGCCGATCCCGGCCGAGGCCAAGCGGCGCCTGCTCGCGCTGACCCCCGCGTCCTACCTCGGCCTCGCCGCGTCGCTGGCCAAGCGGGTATGAGGCGCTTCCTCCTCCTCCTGCTGCTCTTCTGCGCGGCACCGCTGCACGCTCAGGAACTCGTCACGCTGCAGCCGCGCCCCGGCGTGACGCTGTCGTTCTTCATCGCCAACATGGGCAAGGCGCAGCCGCGCGCGGCGGCCCTGATGCTGATCGGCGGCGGCGGCAACATCCGCTTGCGCATGGAGGGCGGGCAGGTGAAGTTCGGCGCGCAGAACTTCCTGCCGCGCTCGCGGCGCGAGTTCATCGCCGAGGGCATCCTGCCGGTGATCCTCGACAACCCGAGCGACCAGCAGTCGGGGGCGGGCATGTCGGATGAGTTCCGGGCGGGCGCCGCGCACACCGCCGACCTGCGCGCGGTGATCGCGGAGGTGAAGCGGCGCCACCCCGGGCTGCCGGTATTCCTCGTCACCACCAGCCGCAGCAGCATTTCCGCCGCCTACCAGGCGCGCGCCATCGGCGGCGAACTCGCGGGCGCGGTGCTGTCCTCGTCGCTGTTCTGGGTCGGGCGGCAGCCGGCGCTGGCGGGGTTCGATTTCTCCGCCATCCGCATCCCGCTGCTGTTCGTGCACCATCGCGAGGACAGCTGCCCGTCGACGCCGTACCGCGACGCGGAGCGGCTCGGCGCGACCTACCCGCTGATCTCGGTGAAGGGCGGCAAGCCGCCCGAGACCGGCCCCTGCGACCCGCTCGCGCCGCACGGCTACTACGGCAAGGAAGCCGAGACGGTGGGCGCCATCGCCGCCTGGATGCTGGGCAAGCCCACCCCCAAAGAAATCCAGTAGGCGGCCGGTGCTGCACGCGGCCGTGATCGCGCTGTCGTCGTGCCTGCTGTTCCTCGTGCAGCCGCTGATCGCGCGCCTGATCCTGCCCTGGTTCGGCGGCAGCGCCGCGGTGTGGACCACCTGCCTGCTGTTCTTCCAGAGCCTGCTGCTCGCCGGCTACGCCTATGCGCACGCCTCGAACGCCAGGCTCGCGCCGCGCCGGCAGGCGATCCTGCACATCGCGCTGCTCGCGGCCGCCGCGGCGACGCTGCCGATCGCGCCCGGGGAGAGCTGGAAGCCGCTCGGCGGCGAGGAGCCGATCAGCGCCATCCTGCTGCTGCTCGGCGCGGCGGTCGGCTTGCCCTACCTGCTGCTCGCGGCCACCAGCCCGCTGGTGCAGGCCTGGTTCGCGCGCGCGCGCCCCGGAGCGAACCCGTATCGCCTGTTCGCCTTGTCGAACGTCGCCTCGCTCGCGGCGCTCATCGGTTATCCGCTGGTGGTGGAGCCTTTCCTGTCCAACGGCGAGCAGGTGGCGGGGTGGTCGTGGCTGTTCGGCCTGTTCGCGCTGCTGTGCGCCGCGCTCGCGTGGCGCAGCGGCGCGCCGGCCGCGGCGAGCGCGCCCGCGCTGCCCGATTCGCCCGCCCCCAGCCGCGCGGAAGCGCTGCACTGGCTGGCGCTGTCCGCCACCGGCTCGGCGATGCTGCTGGCGGTGACCAACCACGTCACGCAGAACGTGGCGGCGATCCCGCTGCTGTGGCTCGCCCCGCTGACGCTGTACCTGCTCACCTTCATCCTCGCCTTCGAGGGCGGGCTGTACCGCTCGGGGATCTTCTGGGGCTTGTGCCTGGCATGGCTGGCGGCCATGGCGTGGCTGCTGGTGGACAACGACTACCAGTTCGACCTGCCGATCCAGCTGGGCGTGTTCCTGTCGGGGCTGTTCGTCACCTGCCTGTTCTGCCACGGCGAGCTGTACCGCCTGCGCCCGCCGCCGCGGCACCTGACCGTGTTCTACCTGGTGGTGTCGGCGGGCGGCGCCCTCGGCGGGCTGCTGGTGGCGGTGGTGGCGCCGCTCGCCTTCAACGGCTACTACGAGCTCGGGCTGGCGATGGTCGCGGTGGCCTTCCTCGCCGCGGTGCGCTGCGCCTCGCTGCACCAGGGCGCGCGGCTCCTGAGCCTCGCGGTGCTGCTGGGGGTGAGCGGGGCGGCGATCTACGACGGCCTGCGCTTCACGCAGGACGTGCGCCTCGCCACGCGCAATTTCTACGGCGTGCTGCGCGTGAAGGAATACGGCACCCCTGGCGACACCGACCAGCTGCGGCGCCTGCTGCACGGCGTGATCATGCACGGCGAGCAGTACCTGCACCCGGACTACCGCCGCATGCCGACCACCTACTACCAGCGCAACTCGGGCATCGGCGCGGCGCTGCTCGCGCGCCGCTCGCGGCCGGGCGCGATGCGCGTCGGGGTGATCGGCCTGGGCACCGGCACGCTCGCCGCCTACGGGCGCAAGGGCGACAGCTACCGGTTCTACGACATCAACCCGCGCGTGGTCGAGGTGGCCAGCCGCGAATTCACCTACCTGGCCGACAGCGAGGCGAAGATCGACATCGAGCTGGGCGACGCGCGCCTGTCCCTGGAGCACGAGCCGCCGCAGCATTTCGACGTCCTCGCCGTGGACGCGTTCTCCAGCGACGCGATTCCCGTGCACCTGATCACCCGGGAGGCGCTGGCGCTGTACCTGCGCCAGGTGAAGAGCGACGGCATCGTCGCCTTCCACGTCTCCAACCGCTTCCTCGACCTGGTGCCGGTGGTGGCGCGCCTGGCGCGCGTGAACGGCGCGCACGCGGTGGCGGTGTTCCAGGGCGCGGGCGAGGAGGAGGAGGAATCGCGCACGCAGAGCGACTGGGTGCTGGTGTCGCGCGACGCGCGATCGCTCGGGGACCCCGAAATCGTGGCCGCGGGCGCCGAGCCGGCCGAGGACCGCGCGGACCTGCGCACCTGGACCGACGACTACTCCAACCTGGTGCAGATCCTGAAATGAAAATCGGGGTCAGAGCCCGATTTCGTCTCGCAAGCGAAATCGGGCTCTGACCCCGATTTTCAGACGACCGCGCCGTCGTTGCGGTCTTTTTCGGGGTTCTTCACCGGCTGGATGAACTGCGCGCGGTTCACGCCCAGCCACATCACCAGCGGGCTGGCGACCAGCACCGAGGAGTAGATGCCGAACAGGATGCCGATGGTCAGCGCCAGCGCGAAGTAGTGCAGGGCGGCGCCGCCGAACACCAGCATGGTGGTGACCATCATCTGGGTGCAGCCGTGGGTGATGATGGTGCGCGAGATCACGCCGGTGATGGCGCTGTCGATCACCTCGGGCACGCTCGCCTTGCGCAGCTTGCGGAAGTTCTCGCGCACCCGGTCGAACACCACCACCGACTCGTTCACCGAGTAGCCGAGCACCGCCAGCACCGCCGCCAGCACCGGCAGCGAGAACTCCCACTGGAAGAACGCGAAGCAGCCCAGGATGATCACCACGTCGTGCAGGTTGGCGATGATCGCCGACAGGCCGAAGCGCCACTCGAAGCGCATCCACAGGTACAGCACGATGCCCACCGCGGTCACCAGCAGCGCGAGCGCCCCGTACTGCGCCAGCTCCTCGCCCACCTGCGGGCCGACGTACTCCACGCGGCGCTTCTCGACCGTCGGGTTGTCCTTCTTCAGGACTTCGACCACCTGCTCGGCCTGCGCCGCGCCTCCCGCGGCGCCCTTCTCGACGTGCATGCGGATCAGCACGTCGCGCGAGGAGCCGAAGTTCTGCACCTCCGCCCGGTAGCCGGCCCGGTCCATCAC
>JBGPPD010000058.1:0-14519 GCA_041488375.1 Gammaproteobacteria bacterium
CGGTACCACGCGAACGGCCGGAAGTCGTGCGTCGCGACATAGCGCACCAGCCAGCGGATCACGACGAAAGCCGAGACGAAGGACGCCGCCAGGCCGACGCCGAACATGCCCAGGTCGTCCGCCGAGAACAGGGCGCGGTTCTTCCACAGGTCGTAGGCGCCCGCCGCAACGAGCGTCGGCACGGCGAGGAAAAAGGAGAATTCCGTCGCCGCCGGACGCGACAAGCCGAACAGCATGCCGCCGATGATGGTGGCGCCCGAGCGCGAGGTGCCCGGGATCAGGGCGAAGCATTGCGCGAGGCCGACTTTCAGTGCATCTGGCCAAGTCATCGCCCGGGTGCTCTCGACGCGGGCCACGCGCTTGCCGCGCTCGACCAGCAGGATGACGATGCCGCCGGCGATGAACGCAATCGCGACCGGCACCGGGCCGAACAACTGCGCCTTGATGAAACCGCCGAACGCGAGGCCCAGCACCGCCGCCGGCATGAAAGCGACGGCGAGGTTGCGCCACAGTTGCAGGTCGACCCTGAAGAACCGCGCGCGGTACTCCCACACCACCGCCAGCATCGCGCCGGTCTGGATCACGACGTAGAACACGCCGGCGCGCTCCCCGCCGTAGCCCAGCAGGTCGCCCGCGAGGATCAGGTGGCCGGTGCTCGAGATCGGCAGGAACTCGGTCAGCCCCTCGACGATGCCGAGGACGAGCGCGTGCAGGAGGTTCGCGTCCATTCCGTCAATTTACCTGCTGTTCCAGGAACGCGCGGACGGAGGGCCAGAACATCGGGTGCGCGTCGGTGGTGTTATGCCCCGCCGCCGCGAGGACGACCTTGCGCTTGGCGCCTCCCCAGGCGTCGAACAGGCGCCCGGCGTGCGACGCCGGAATCACTTCGTCGCGCTCGGCGACCAGGCACAGGAGAGGCGTCGTCAGCTGCGGCGCGCGCGCGATGGAATCGAAGCGGTGCTTCAGCATCCAGTCCACGGGCAGGTACCAGTAGTAGCGCTTGGCGACTGCGGCCAGGCTGTCAAAGGGCGTGACCAGCACCAGCCCGGCCAGCGGCCGCTCGGCGGCGAGCGCCACGGCGACGCCGCTGCCCAGGCTGCGGCCGAAGGCGTAGATGCGCTTGGGGTCCGTGCCCGGGAGCTGCAGCGCCTGGTCGTAGAGCGCAAGCGCGTCCCCGACGAGCGCTTTCTCCGAGGGCGCGCCCGCGCTCTGCCCGTAGCCGCGATAGTCCATCAGCAGCCAGGACACGCCGGGCGCATTGGCCTGGGCCGCTTCGAGCATCCAGGAGACTTCCTCGGCGTTGCCGCCGAAGTAAAGCGCGAGGACCGGGCCGGACTTCAGGTGCCAGGCGTGGATGCGGGTGCCGTCCGCGGCGGTGAGCCAGAGCTCCGCGACCGCAGGGTGCGCGCGGGCGATTTCCGCGCGCCTGCCCTCGGCAATCGGCTGGCGCTGGAAGATCAGCGCATCCTGCGCGAGGTAGACAACCAGCGGGAGACCAAGCGCGATGGCGAGACCGACCTTGAGGATCGAGCCGATCAACTCTTGGGGTATAGCTCGCCGCCCTTCTTCACGAACTCGACCGACTTTTCCTGCATCCCCTTCTCGACGTAGTCGCGCACGTCCTGCGTGATCTTCATCGAGCAGAAATGCGGCCCGCACATCGAGCAGAAGTGCGCCACCTTCATGCTGTCTTTCGGCAGCGTCTCGTCGTGGAAGTCCTTCGCCGTGTCCGGGTCGAGGCCGAGGTTGAACTGGTCCTCCCAACGGAATTCGAAGCGCGCCTTGGAGATCGCGTTGTCGCGGATCTGCGCGCCCGGGTGGCCCTTCGCGAGGTCGGCGGCATGCGCGGCGATCTTGTAGGCCATGATGCCGTCCTTCACGTCCTTCTTGTTGGGCAGGCCGAGGTGCTCCTTGGGCGTGACATAGCACAGCATCGCCGTGCCGTACCAGCCGATCTGCGCGGCGCCGATGGCGCTGGTGATGTGGTCGTAGCCCGGCGCGATGTCGGTGGTCAGCGGTCCCAGCGTGTAGAACGGCGCCTCGTGGCACTCGCGCAGCTGGATCTCCATGTTCTCCTTGATGAGCTGCATCGGCACGTGGCCGGGCCCCTCGATCATCACCTGCACGTCGTGCTGCCAGGCGATCTTCGTCAACTCGCCCAGGGTGCGCAGTTCGCTCAGTTGCGCCTCGTCGTTGGCGTCGTAGCCCGAGCCGGGGCGCAGGCCGTCGCCGAGGCTGAAGCTCGCGTCGTAGGCCTTCATGATTTCGCAGATGTCCTCGAAACGCGTGTAGAGGAAACTCTCCTGGTGGTGCGCGAGGCACCACTTGGCCATGATCGAGCCGCCGCGCGAGACGATGCCGGTCATGCGCTTCGCCGTCATCGGCACGTAGCGCAGCAGCACCCCGGCATGGATGGTGAAGTAGTCCACGCCCTGCTCGGCCTGCTCGATCAGCGTGTCGCGGTAGATCTCCCAGGTCAGCTCCTCGGCCTTGCCGTCGACCTTTTCGAGCGCCTGGTAGATCGGCACCGTGCCGATCGGCACCGGCGAGTTGCGGATGATCCACTCACGCGTCTCGTGGATGTGCTTGCCGGTGGACAGGTCCATCACCGTGTCGCCGCCCCAGCGGATCGACCAGGTCATCTTTTCCACTTCCTCGCCGATCCCCGAGGAGACGGCCGAGTTGCCGATGTTGGCGTTGATCTTCACCAGGAAGTTGCGGCCGATGATCATCGGCTCGGATTCCGGGTGGTTGAGGTTGGCCGGGATGATGGCGCGGCCGCGCGCCACCTCGTCTCTCACGAACGCCGGCGTGATCCGATCGGGGATCGACGCGCCGAAGCTCTCGCCCCGGTGCTGCTTCATCAGCAGCTCGAGCATCTTCTCGCCGGTCCTGCCGGTCGCCTTGAGGCTCTCGACGTACGCCTCGCGCTGCAGGTTCTCGCGGATGGCGATGTACTCCATCTCCGGCGTGATGAGGCCTTGGCGCGCATAGTGCATCTGCGACACGTTCATGCCGCGCTTCGCCCGGCGCGGCGCGCGCTTGAGGTTGAAGCGCAATTCGGCCAGCTTCGGATCGGCCAGCCGCTCCCTGCCGTATTGCGAGGACGGCCCGGACAGGACTTCGCTGTCGCCGCGCTCTTCGATCCACCTCTGTCGCAGCGGCGCGAGGCCCGAGCGGACGTCGATTCTCGCCGCCGGGTCGGTGTAGGGGCCCGAGCAGTCGTAGACGAAGACCGGCGGATTGGCTTCTCCGCCGAACATCGTCGGCGTGTCCGACTGGGAGACCTCGCGCATGGGTACGCGGATGTCCGGGCGCGAACCCTCCACGTAAACCTTCTTCGAATTGGGCAGCGGATGGACTGCCGCGTCGTCGACGTGCGCGGTCGCGGCAAGAAACTTGGGATTGGCGTTCATGGCGCTTCCTTCGGCGGGATTACCCGCATCAGGTTCTAAGGGACTCTCTCACCCGCCCCGACCGGGACAGGACCCCTGCGTGGGTAATAGTTTGCCGCGCTTGATCTTTTTGCAGCGGGATATTATATTACTGACTGTTCAGTTACTTTTTATAGCCCATGTCGACACCCGCCAACGCCAAGAGCGAACCCCGCTGGACGCGCCGCAAAGAAGCGCGCCCGGAGGAAATCACCGCCGCCGCGCTCGAACTGTTTGTCGAGCGCGGTTTCGCCGCCACGCGCCTGGAGGACGTCGCGGCCCGCGCCGGCGTATCCAAGGGAACGGTATACCTGTATTTCGCGAACAAGGAAGACCTGTTCAAGGCGGTGGTGCGCGAAGGACTGGTGTCGCCGATCGCCGAGATGAAGGGCTTCGTCGCGCAATACCCGGGCAGCAGTTTCGAGCTGCTGCGCCTGCTGATTCACGGCTGGTGGGAGAAGGTCGGCGCGACGCGCCTCTCGGGCATCCCGAAGCTGCTGCTCGGGGAATCCGGGAATTTTCCCGAACTGGTACGGTTCTACCTCGCCGAAGTGGTCGAGCCCGGCCACGCCGTGATGATGGCCATCGTCAAGCGCGGCATCGCGCGCGGCGAGTTCCGCGACGTGAACCCGGAGGATGCGGCGCTGCTCATCGCCGCGCCGCTGCTGCAGATGATGCTGTGGCGCAACGCCCTCGAGCCGCTGTCGTCGCACAAGATCGACGCCGCGCGCCACCTCGAAACCCACCTCGACATGCTGCAGCACGCACTCGCCAGGAACTGAGATGCAACGAACCCTGAAGATCGCCATCGCCCTCGGCGTGACCGCGGCGCTGGCCGCGGCCGGATTTGCCGTCGTGCGCGGCAAGCGCGCCGCGCAAACGCCCGCCGCCGCCGTGCCCGTCGCCGAGTTCCTGCAGAACGACCTGACCATCGTCGCGCCGGGCACGCTGGAACGCGTGCTGCCGCTCACCGGGTCGCTCGCGCCGCTCACCGAGGCGACGGTCAAGGCCAAAGTCGCCGGCGAGCTGGTCGCCGTCACGGTGCGCGAGGGCGAGAGCGTGCAGCAGGGCCAGGTGCTGGCGCGCATCGACCTCACCGAAGTGCAGGCCCGGGTTGCCGCGCGCCAGGCCGACGTCGAGGCCGCGAAGGCGCAGCTGGTCTGGGCGCGGAAGAACCGCAGCACGCAGAAGGCGCTGCTCGACAAGGCGTTCATCTCCCAGAACGCCTTCGACAGCATTCAGAGCAGCTACGACGTCGCCGCGGCCAGGCTGCGCGCGGCCGAGGCGGACCTGGTCGCGGCGCGCAAATCCCTCGGCGACGCGGTGCTGACGGCGCCGTTCTCCGGCATCGTGTCGCAGCGCCACGCCCAACCCGGCGAACGCGTCGCACTGGACGCCAAGGTGGTGAGCATCGTCGATCTTTCGCGCCTGCAGCTCGAGGCCTCGGTGCCGCCCGCGGCGATCGGCGAGGTGAAGGTTGGCCAGCCGATGAATTTCCGCGTCGAGGGCTTCGGCGAGCGCGAGTTCGCCGGCCGCATCGAGCGCATCAATCCGGCGGCCACCGCCGGCTCGCGCTCGATCAGCGTCTACGCCGTGATCGACAACCGCGAAGGCCTGCTGCGCGGCGGCATGTTCGCGCAAGGCGCGCTGACGCTGTCGCGCGTCGACAATGCCCTGGCGGTGCCGGCCTCCGCGGTGCGCGAGGAAATCGGCCAGACCTTCGTCTATGCCATCGAAGAAGGGATGGTGAAGCGCAAGAACGTCAAGGTGGGCGCGCCCGATGCCGCGGGCCGGGTGCAGGTGCTCGACGGCCTCGCCGCGGGCGAGCGCATCGTGCGGGTGAACCTGGGCTCGCTGCGCGAAGGAGTGGCGGCCCGCTTGTCGGGCCCGGCGCCGGCCGAGACGGCGAAACAGTAACCAGGCCCGCCCCCCATGTGGTTCACGCGCATCAGCATCGCCAATCCCGTGTTCGCGACCATGATGATGGCCGCGCTGCTGGTGCTCGGCGCGTTCTCGTACTCGCGCCTGCCGGTGGAGCAGTTTCCGGACGTGAGCTTCCCCGTGGTGGTGGTGCAGACCGAGTATCCCGGCGCCTCGCCCGAGAACGTCGAGGAGGAGGTGACGCGGCGGGTCGAGGAATCGGTCAACACCATCAGCGGCATCAAGACGCTTTCGTCGCGCTCCTACGAGGGGCTGTCGGTGGTGATCATCGAGTTCGACCTGTCGATCGATCCCAAGCTGGCGGCCCAGGACGTGCGCGAGAAGATCGCGCTGATCCGCTCGAGCTTCCGCGACGAGATCAAGGAGCCTCGCGTCAGCCGCTTCAACCCGGACGATTTCCCGATTGTCTCGGTGGCGGTGCAGTCCTCGGAACGCAGCCTGCGCGAGCTCACCACGCTCGCCGACCAGGTGATCAAGAAGCGGCTGGAAAACGTCGGTGGCGTCGGGCAGGCCACGCTGGTGGGCGGGGTCAAGCGCCAGATCAAGGTCTACCTGAACCTGGAAGCGATGGAGGCGCAGAAGATCGGCGCCGACCAGGTGGTGCAGGCGCTGCGCTCGGAGAACCAGGAGGTGCCCGCCGGTTCGATCCTCACCCCCAGCCAGGAAAAAATCGTCCAGCTGCGCGCGCGCCTGTCCGGGCCGCAGGACTTTCGCAACCTGATCGTGGCGCGCCGCGGCGGCAAGGCGGTGACGCTGGGCGCCATCGCCGAGATCGAGGACGGCCAGGAGGAAGAGGAGAACATGGCCCTGGTGAACGGCCAGCGGGCCCTGTCGATCGACATCATCAAGGCGCAGGGCGAGAACACCATCGCCGTGGTGGACGGCGTGCGGCGCGTCGTGAAGGAGCTGCAGGGCTTCCTGCCCGCGGACGTCAAGATCGACATCGTGCGCGACGCCTCCACCGGCATCCGCAACTCGGTCGCCGACGTGAAGAAGACCCTGCTCGAGGGCGGCCTGCTCACCATCGCCATCGTGTTCCTGTTCCTCGCCTCCTGGCGCAGCACGGTGATCACGGGCCTGACCTTGCCGATCGCGCTGATCGGCACCTTCCTGTTCCTCTACGCATTCGGTTTCACGCTCAACGTGCTCACGCTGATGGCGCTGTCGCTGTCGGTCGGCCTGCTGATCGACGACGCCATCGTGGTGCGCGAGAACATCGTGCGGCACGTGGCGCTGGGCGCCGACCACCACCAGGCGGCGCTGGAGGGCACGCGCGAAATCGGCCTCGCGGTGCTGGCGACCACCTTTTCGATCGTCGCGGTATTCCTGCCGGTGGGCTTCATGGGCGGCATCATCGGGCGCTTTTTCCACCAGTTCGGCCTGACCGTCGTGGCCGCGGTGCTGATCTCGATGTTCGTCTCGTTCACGCTCGACCCGATGCTGTCGTCGATCTGGCGCGATCCGCAGGCCGAGGGAAAATTCAGCCGCGGGCCGGTCGGCCGGCTGCTGGCCTGGTTCCATGCGCTGATGGAACGCCTGTCCGCCGGCTACGAGCGGCTGCTCGCCTGGAGCCTGGCGCACCGCAAGACGGTGCTGGCCATCGCGTTCGCCAGCTTCCTCGGCAGCTTCCCGCTGATGAAATTCGTCGGCTCGGAGTTCGTGCCCGAGCCCGACCTGTCGGAGCTGCAGGTGCAGTTCAAGACCCCGGTCGGGGCATCGCTGGAACTCACCTCGCAGAAGGCGCGCCAGGCCGAGGCCGCGCTGCGCGAATTCCCGGAGGTGCGCTACACGTACGCCACCGTCAACACCGGATTCGTCCAGGGCAAGAACCGCGTCAACATCTTCGTGCAGCTGGCGCCGCGCAAGGAACGCCAGCGCTCGCAGAACGAGCTGACCAAGCCCATGCGCGAGCGGCTGTCGCGCATTGCCGGCATCGAGCTGCAGCAGATCGGCGCCTACAAGTCGGTCTCCAGCGGCAAGCCCTTGCAGGTCTCGGTCCTCGGCCAGGAACGCAAGATCCTTACGGAGCTCGGCGGGCAGTTCATGGCGGCGACGCGCGCAGTGCCCGGGGCGGTGGACGTCGAATCGAGCGACGAGGCGGCCAAGCCGCAGCTGGCGGTAGAGCTCAAGCGCGAGCTCGCCAGCGACCTCGGCATCAGCGTCGGCCAGCTCGCCGCCACGCTGCGGCCGCTGCTTGCCGGCCAGGCGGTCGGCAACTGGCGCGGGCCGGACGACCAGTACTACGACGTGCAGGTGCGCCTGTCGCGCGCCGACCGTGCGCGCGCCGAAGACCTGCAGCGCGTGCCGCTCGCCTCCACCCAGACGGACGCCGCCGGCGCGCCGCGCATGGTCAGCCTGCGCGAGATCGCCAGCATCGTGCCCGGCAGCGGGCCGCAGCAGATCAACCGCAAGGAGCAGCTGCGCGAAGTGCTGATTACCGCGAACGTGTTCAATCGTGCCGCCGGCGACGCGGCGACGGAGCTGCGCGCGAAGCTCGAGCGCATCGCGATGCCGCCGGGCTACCGCTTCACCATGGGCGGCTCCTCCAAGGACATCCAGGAATCGCTGTCCTTCGCCACCCAGGCGCTGGCGCTGGCGGTGATCTTCATCTACCTGATCCTGGCCTCGCAGTTCGGCAGTTTCATCCAGCCGGTGGCGATCATGATGTCGCTGCCGCTGTCGCTGATCGGCGTGGTGTTGGCCCTGATAATCGCGCGCTCGACGCTCAACATCTTTTCCATCATCGGCTTCATCATGCTGATGGGCCTGGTGACCAAGAACGCGATCCTGCTGATCGACTTCATCAACCAGTCGCGCCGCGAGGGCCTGGAGCGTTCCGCCGCGGTCCTGCGCGCGGGCGGCGTGCGCCTGCGGCCGATCCTGATGACCACCCTGGCCATGATCTTCGGCATGTTCCCGCTCGCCCTCGGCCTGGGCGAGGGCGGCGAGCAGCGCGCGCCGATGGGCCAGGCGGTGATCGGCGGCGTGATCACCTCGAGCCTGCTGACGCTGATCGTGGTGCCGGTGATCTACACCTACCTCGACGACCTGGCGGCCTGGGTGAAGCGCTTTGGTAAACTAGCCATCCCCTCGCACCGCGCCGCGAAAACGCCATGAATTTCGAGCAGGCCCGCACCAACATGGTCGAACAGCAGATCCGCACCTGGGAGGTGCTGGATCAGGCCGTGCTCGACCTGCTCTACCTGGTGCCGCGCGAGGACTTCGTGCCGCCTGCGTACCGCACGCTCGCTTTCGCCGACATGGAGATTCCCCTGGAGGAGGGCCTGCCGGGGGGGCAAAGGATGATGGCGCCGAAGATGGAGGCGCGCATCGTACAGGAACTCTCGCCGCGCAAGACCGAGCGCGTGCTGGAGGTGGGCACCGGCAGCGGCTACCTGAGCGCGCTGCTCGCGCATCGCGCGGCGCAAGTGCACTCGGTCGAGATCCGCCCGGCGCTGGCCGCCTTCGGCCGCGGCAACCTGGAGCGCCACGGCGCCGACAACGTGACGCTGGAAACCGGGGACGCGGCGCGCGGCTGGCCGACGCGCGCGCCCTACGACGTGATCGTGCTCACCGGCTCGACCCCCGTGCTGCCGAAAGCCCTGCTGGAGCAGCTTGCGCCGGGCGGCCGCCTGTTCGCGGTGGTGGGCGAGGAACCGGTGATGGTGGCGCGCCTGGTGACCTGCAGCGCGCCCGGCGCCTACCGCAGCGTGGACCTGTTCGATACGCTGCTCGCGCCGCTGACCAACGCGGAGCAGCCGCCGCGATTCAGGTTCTGAGCGCATGAAGAACCTCTCCACCGCGGAGCTCGCCGCCTGGCTGGCGGACCCGGCCCGCCCCAAGCCGCTGCTGCTCGACGTGCGCGAGCCCTGGGAATTCCAGACCTGCCGCCTGCCGGACTCCCTGCTGGTGCCGATGCAGCAGGTCCCCGCCCGCCTGGCCGAGATCGATCGGCAGGCCGAGGTGGTGGTGGTCTGCCACCACGGCGCGCGCAGCCTGCAGGTGGCGTATTTTCTCTCGCGGCAAGGCTACGCCAAGGTGCACAATCTCACCGGCGGCGTGGACGCTTGGGCGCGCTCCGTCGATCCCGCCATGCCCGTTTACTGATGAAAGCGCCATGAACCAGAAACTCCTCGTTGCCCTCGCCTTCGCCTGGGCGCCGCTGGGCGCCGCCGCGGAGAACCTGAACCAGGTCTACGCGGCCGCAAGAGACTACGACGCGCAATACGCCGCCGCGCGCTATGCGCTGCAGGCGGGGCAGGAGAAGCTGCCGCAGGGCCGCGCGCTGCTGCTGCCGACCCTCAACCTGACGGCCAACGCGACGCGCTCGAGCATCGACTCCGAATCGAAGGACCCGGCGGCCTCGCCCAGCTTCCAGCGCGACGTCGATTCCAGCGGCTACGCGCTCAACTTCACGCAGCCCATCTACCGCGCGCAGAACTACGCCCAGTACAACCAGGCCGAGCTGCTGGTGAAGCAGGCCGAAGCGCAATTCGGCCTTGCGGGGCAGGACCTGATGCTGCGCGTGGCGCAGGCTTATTTCGACCTGCTCGCGGCCCAGGACACGCTGGCGCTGGTGGGCGCGCAGAAGACCGCGATCTCCGAGCAGCTGGCGCAGGCCAAGCGCAATTTCGAGGTGGGCACCGCGACCATCACCGACACGCACGAGGCGCAGGCGCGCTACGACCTCGCCGTGGCGCAGGAGATCTCCTCGCTGAACGACGTCGAGGCGCGGCGCGGCGCGCTGCAGCAGCTCACCGGCAAGGAGTACGCGACCGTCACGCCGCTGCGCCCCGACGTGCGGCTGCTGCCGCCCACCCCCGACGACATGCAAAGCTGGGTGGACCTGGCGGAGAAGCAGAGCTATCCGGTGCTGGTCCAGGAAGCCGGCACCGAGGTCGCCAGCCTCGAGGCGAAGCGCAACCGCGCGGGCCACTACCCGACGCTCGATTTCGTGGCCAGCTACGGCTATACCTCGCAGAATGCCTCCCAGCTCAGCGCCATCGGCAGCAACGTCACCTCCAGTTCCATCGGGCTGCAGTTCGCCATGCCGCTGTTCCAGGGGGGGAGCATAAGCTCGCGCGAGCGCGAAGCCGCCGCCAACTACGAGCGCTCACGGCAGGACCTGGAGAACGCGCGCCGCAGCTCGGCGCTCGCCACGAGGCAAAGCTACCTGTCGGTGATCAACGGGATCGCCCAGGTGCGCGCGCTGGAGCAGGCCCTGGTGTCGACGCAGAGCGCGCTCGACTCCAACCGCCTGGGCTACGAAGTGGGCGTGCGCATCAATATCGACGTGCTCAACGCGCAACAGCAGGTGTTCTCGACGCGGCGCGACCTGGCGGTCGCACGCTACAACACCATCACCAACACGCTGCGCCTGAAGTCGGCCGCCGGCAACCTGCGCGAGGAAGACCTCGACGAAATCAACCGGGCGCTCGCGCCCTGAGCAGGCCCCGGCATACCGCGAGGTGCCGCTCGGCGGCGCCGCGGTGCTGGGCACAAAGCCGCTTGCCCGCGATACCCATGCGCGCGCAACGCTCGGGATCCTCCAGCAGCGAACGCGCCGCGCGCAGCGCCGCGGCGGCGTCGGGCGCCTGCAGCGCCGCTTGCGCCGCCACCGCCAGCCGCGTCACATCGGCAAAGTTGTAGGAGTGCGGCCCGGTCACCACCGGGATTCCCGCGGCGCATCCTTCGATCAGATTCTGGCCGCCGAGCGGCGCGAAGCTGCCGCCGATCACCGCCACGTCGGCCAGCGCGTAGTAAAAGGCCATCTCCCCCATGGTGTCGCCCAGGTACAGGCGCCGGCCCTGGTGCGGCGCCTCGCCCAGGCTCCTGCGCGCGAGCGTGAAGCCCATGCGCTGCGCCAGCGCCGCGACCGCATCGAAGCGCTGCGGATGCCGCGGCACCAGCACGATCAGCGTGCCGTCGTCCTGCGCGCCGAGCTCGCCGAGCAGCGACTCTTCCTCACCCTCGCGCGTGCTCGCCAGCAACAGCACCTTGCGGTGGCGCAGCGCCGCGCGGAACGCCTTGCCCTCCTCGGTCTTGGCGGGATCGGGCTCGATGTCGAATTTCAGGTTGCCGGCGACGGTCACGTTGGCCGCGCCCAGGCGCCGCAGCCGCCGCGCGTCCGCGGCGCCTTGCGCGCATGCCGCGGCGAGGCTGGCGAACGCCGGTTGCGCGAGCGGCGCGAAGCGCTGGTAAGCGCGCGCCGACTTGCGCGACATGCGCGCATTGGCGAGCAGCAGCGGCACGCCGTTGTGCGCGCAGGCGCGCACCAGGTTGGGCCAGATCTCGGTCTCCACCAGCACCCCCAGGCGCGGCCGGAAATGCTCGAGGAAACGCTGCGCGGCCCAAGGAAAGTCGTAAGGCAGCCAGGCGCTCAACACCGACTCGCCGTACACCTGCTTGATGGTCTCGCGCCCCGCCGCGGTCAGGCAGGTCATCAACACGTCGTGGTCCGGGTATTCGCGCTGCAGGGCGCGCACCAGGGGAGCGCAGGCGCGCGCCTCGCCCACCGACACCGCGTGCAGCCAGAGCAGCTCGGGCTTGGGCTGCAACTCGCTGCGGCCGAAGCGTTCGGCGATCGACTCGCGGTACCCCGGTTCGCGCCGGCCGCGCCACCAGAGCCTGGCGAGCACCACGGGCAACGCCGCGTACAGCAGCGCCGTATAGAGGGAGCGCCACATCAGGCCAGCTCCCCGAACGCCGCGTGCACCGCACTTGGCGCAGGCGCCTGCAGGTTGCGCACGAGCTTGCCGGCGTGCAGGCCCGTCAGCCGCGCCTCGGAGCTGACAAAAATGCCCACTGCCGGCACGCCGAGCGCTGCCGCGAGGTGCGTCAGGCCGGTATCCACGCCCACCGCGCCGCGCGCACCGCGCAGCAGGCGGGCCAGCTCGATGAGTTCCATGCGCCGGGGCACCAGGGCCTCGCCGATGCCCGCGGCGATGCGCGCGGCGCGCGCCTTTTCCTCGTCGCCGCCCCAGGGCAGCACGCAACGCAGCCCGCGCGCGGCGAGCAGCCGGCCAAGCTCGACCCAGCTCGCCTCCGGCCAGAGCTTGTCGGCGCGGCTGGTCATGGTCAGGAGCACCGCGTAGGGCGACGGCAGTTCGAACGGCGGGGGGCCCTCGACGCGCAGGCCGTAGTCGCAGGCTTCGCGCGGCGCGCCGCCCAGCGCCGCCGCGGCAAGCTGGCGGTTGCGCTCGACGGCGTGCTGTTGCCGCGGCACCGCGTGGCGCACGTCGTAGAGACACGCGGCGAGCGGTTCGCGCGCGCTCGAGGCATCCAGGCCGTGGCGTTCGCCCCCGGCCAGGCGCGCCAGCAGCGCGCTTTTCAGCAGTCCCTGCGTATCGATGACCAGGTCGTAGCGCTCCTCGCGCAGCGCGCGGCGGAAAACGGCCATTTCCGACCAGGCGCGCGCTCGCCACAGCGTGCCGCGCCAGCGCCGCAGCGCCACCGGGATCACGCGCCGCACCCGCGCGTGCATGGCCGCGACGCCGGCGAAGGCCTCTTCCACCACCCAGTCGATCGCCGCGCCCGGCGCCGCGCGCGCCACGTCGCTCACCGCCGGGCAGTTGTGCACCACGTCGCCCAGCGAGGAGGTCTTGACGAAGAGTATGCGGCGCATGCGTCGGCTAAAATGGCGCGTGCCGATTCTACGGGATAACCCTTGAGCCGCCCGCCGCGCGCGCCGCTGTCGGTGGTGCTGATCGCGCACAACGCCGCGCAGCAGCTCGAGGAATGCCTGGCGAGCGCCGCCTTTGCCGATGAAATCGTGCTGGTCGATTCCGGCAGCAGCGACGCGACGCGCGACGTGGCGCAGCAGCATGGCGCCCGCGTGGTGGCGAAGGAGTGGCTCGGCTTCGGGCGCCAGAAGCAGTTCGCCGTCGAGCAGGCGCGGCACGACTGGGTACTCTGCCTGGACGCCGACGAGCGCGTCTCGGCCGAACTGCGCGCGAGCATCGAACAGGCGCTCGCCGCACCAGTCGCGCCGGTCTATCGCATGGCGCGCTGCAACCGCTTCCTCGGCCGCTGGCTGCGCCACGGCGAGGGCTACCCGGACTGGAGCCCGCGCCTGTTCGACCGCCGCAAGGCGCGCTGGAGCGATGACCCGGTGCACGAGAAGGTGCTCTATGCCGTCACGCCCGGCACGCTGCAGGGCGACCTGCTGCACGAGTCGGCCGAGGACCTGGCGCGCTACCTGGACAAGCAGAACCGCTACACCACGCTCGCCGCGGAGCAGCTCTACGAGCGCGGACGCAGCGCCGGCGCATTCGCGCTGCTCGCCTCGCCGGCGGTGCGCTTCTTCAAGTTCTACGTGCTGCGCCTGGGCTTCCTCGACGGCCTGGCCGGCCTGGTGCACATCGGCATCGGCTGCATGAACAGCTACCTCAAGTACGCCAAGCTGATCGAGATGCGCCGCGCGCCGAAGGACAAATGAGGGGCCGGTGAGGGTGCTGGTCACCGGCGTCGCCGGCTTCATCGGCATGCACTGCGCCGAGCGGCTGCTCGGCCGCGGCGACGAAGTGATCGGCGCCGACAACCTCTCCCCCTACTATGCAGTCGAGCTGAAGCAGGACCGCCTGCGCAGGCTGGAGGGGCGCCGCGGCTTTCGCTTCGAGCGGACCGACCTCGCCGATGCGGCGGCGCTGGAGCAATTGTTCGCCACAGCGCGGCCCGAATTGGTACTGCACCTCGCGGCGCAGCCGGGCGTGCGCGCCTCGCTGGAGCGGCCGGCAGCCACGGTGCAGGCCAACATCGTCGCGTTCGCCAACCTGCTGGAGTGCTGCAGGCGGCATTCCCCGCGCCACCTGGTCTACGCCTCGAGTTCCAGCGTCTACGGCAGCAACGCGAAGCTGCCCTGGTCGGAAAGCGACAACGTGGACCACCCGGTGAGCCTGTACGCCGCGACCAAGAAGGCGAACGAATTGATGGCCCACGTCTACAGCCAGGTGCACGGACTCGCCGCCACCGGGCTGCGCTATTTCACCGTCTACGGGCCCTGGGGCCGGCCCGACATGTCGCCGATGCTGTTTGCCAAAGCCATCCTGGAAGGCAAGCCGATCCAGGTCTTCAACCACGGCGACATGCAGCGCGACTTCACCTACATCGACGACGTGGCCGAGGGCACGCTGCGCGTGCTCGACC
>JBGPPD010000059.1:0-14510 GCA_041488375.1 Gammaproteobacteria bacterium
CATGCAGATGGACCTGACGCAGACGCGCTACCTCGATTTCGCGGCGCTGGAGCGCTACTGCTACCACGTGGCCGGCGTGGTCGGCCTGCTCGCCGCCGGCATCTTCGGCCACAGCGACCCGCGAACGCTGGAGTACGCGAAAAACCTCGGCACCGCGTTCCAGCTCACCAACATCATCCGCGACGTGGGCGAGGACGCGCGCAAGAACCGCATCTACCTGCCGATGGAGGACCTGCAGCGATTCAAGGTCACGGCCGCGGACCTGCGGCAGGCGCGCCACGGCGAGGCCTTCGTCGCGCTGATGCGCTTCCAGGCCGAGCGCGCGCGCAGGTACTACGACCAGGCGATGGCCGCATTGCCCGCCGCCGACCGCCGGGCGCAGCGCCCGGGACTGATCATGGCCGCGATCTACCGCGCGCTGCTGGCCGAGATCGAGCGCGAGGGCTTCCAGGTGCTGGCGCAGCGCACTTCGCTCACGCCGCTGCGCAAATTGTGGATCGCCTGGAAGACGTGGCTCGCCGCATAGCCGTGGTAGGGGCCGGCTACGCCGGCATGGCGGCGGCGGTGACGCTCGCCGAGCGCGGCGCGCGGGTGACTGTGCTCGAATCCGGGCCGGTGCCCGGCGGGCGCGCGCGGCGCGTCACCATCCAGGGCCACACGCTCGACAACGGTCAGCACATCCTGGTCGGCGCTTACACCACTTTGTTCTCCCTGATGCGCACGGTGGGCGTGCCCGCGGACGCGGTGCTGCGCATTCCGCTCGAGCTGCGCTATGCCGACGGCTTCAAGTTCCGCGCCTACTACTTCCCTGCCCCGCTCGGCTTGCTGGCCGGGCTGCTCCTCGCGCGCGGCCTGCCCTGGCGCGAGCGCTTCGGTGCAGTGCGCTTCATGCTGGCGCTGCGCGGGATGGGTTTCCGTCTCGCCGAGGATTGCAGCGTGAGCACGCTGCTGGCGCGCCATGGGCAGGATGGCCGCATCGGCCACTACCTGTGGAAGCCGCTGTGCGTTTCCGCCCTGAACACCTTGCCGGAAACCGCCTCGGCGAATGTTTTCCTCGCGGTGCTGCGCGACACCCTGGCGAGCGACGCCGAGGCGAGCGACCTGGTGCTGCCCAAAGTGGACCTGTCGCGCCTGTTCCCGGAGCCGGCGACCGAATGGCTGCGCGCCAAGGGCGCCGAGGTGCGCTGCGGAACGACGGTGCGGGACCTGGCCGCCCTCAAGTCCGACTACGACGCGGTGGTGCTGGCGATCGGCCCGCACCAGCTGAACACCCTGCTGCCGGGGGCCGCGGCGCCATTCGACTACCAGCCGATCACGACCTGCTACCTGCAATACGAAGCGCACTCGCGGCTGCCCTTTCCCATGTTCGGGCTGGCCGACGGCCTGGTGCAGTGGGTATTCGACCGGGGCGCACTGACCGGCGAGCCGGGGCTGTTTGCCGCGGTCATCAGCGCCCAGGGCGACCACCAGCAGATGACGCAGGAAGAGCTCGCCGCGACCTGCCATCGCGAGCTCGCGGCGGCCCTGCCGGGGTTGTCCGCGCCTCAATGGTCGCGCGTGATCGCCGAGAAGCGCGCCACCATTGCCGTGACGGCCGGCCTCAAGCGGCCCGCTATCGAAACGGACCTGCCCGGAATCACCCTGGCGGGAGACTATACGGATCCGGAATACCCGCCGACGCTGGAAGCGGCGGCGCGCAGCGGCGTGCGCGCCGCGGAACGCGCGCTGATGGAGAACCGCAAATGATCCTCGAAGTGGCGCCACTGCAGCTCCGGCCGGGGCAGTCCGCGGCATTCGAAACCGCGTTCCGCCACGCGCAAGCCATCATCGCCTCGATGCCGGGGTACGTTTCGCACGAGCTGCAGCGCTGCCTGGAGCGCGAAGGACACTACCTATTGCTGGTGCGCTGGCAAACGCTGCGGGACCACGAAGTGGGGTTCCGCCAGTCGGCCCGGTACCAGGAATGGAAGAAGCTGCTGCACCACTTCTACGACCCGTTTCCGACCGTGCTGCACTACGAAGCGGTCAAATAGCGCGCAGCAGCTGAACGGCCTGGTCCACCCGCTCGACCGGGATCACCTCGATCTCGGCGGATTTCCCCTTCGGCGCATTGGCCCTCGGCACGATCGCCTTCTCGAAGCCGAGCTTGGCCGCCTCCTTGAGCCGGTCCTGCCCGCGCGGCGCGGGGCGCACTTCCCCGGCGAGGCCGATTTCGCCGAAGGCCACCAGCTTGCCCGGAATCGGCCGGTCGGTGAGCGAGGACACGATGGCCAGCGCCACCGCGAGATCCGCCGCCGGCTCGCCGATGCGCACGCCGCCCACCGCGTTGACGAACACGTCCTGGTCCATGGTGGCGATGCCCGCGTGCCGGTGCAGCACCGCCAGCAGCATCGCCAGGCGGTTCTGCTCCAGCCCGACCGACAGCCGCCGCGGGTTGGGCGCGTGCGCCGCATCCACCAGGGCCTGGATTTCCACCAGCAGCGGCCGCGTGCCTTCCAGCGTCGCCAGCACGCAGGAGCCCGACACGTCCTTCTCGTGGCGCTGCAGGAAGAGGGCCGACGGGTTGCTCACCGCGCGCAGCCCCTTGTCGGTCATGGCGAACACGCCCAGCTCGTTCACGGCGCCGAAGCGGTTCTTGTTCGCGCGCACCAGGCGGAAGGCGGAGTTCGGGTCGCCTTCGAAGTACAGCACCGTGTCCACGATGTGCTCGAGCACGCGCGGGCCGGCGATGGAGCCTTCCTTGGTGACGTGGCCGATGATGAACAGGGCGGTGCCGGACTTCTTGGCGTGGCGCGCGAGCTGCGCGGCGCATTCGCGCACCTGCGCCACGGAACCGGGCGCGGATTGCAGCGCTTCGGACCACAGGGTCTGGATCGAATCCACCACCGCCACTTCCGGCCGCGCGGCATCGAGGGCGCCGAGGATGCGCTCGAGCTGGATTTCGGCGAGCAGGCCGATGCCCTGCGCGTCCAGCCCCAGTCGCCGTGCGCGCAGGGCCACCTGCTCCGCGGATTCCTCGCCCGAGACATAGACCACCTTGCGCTCGGCGCCGAGCGCCGCGAGGGACTGCAGCAGCAGCGTGGACTTGCCGATGCCGGGGTCGCCCCCGATCAGCACCACCTGTCCCACCACCAGGCCGCCGCCCAGCACGCGATCGAGCTCGGGCAATCCGCTGGACAAGCGTTCGGACTCGCGCGCCTCGACCCGGGCCAGCGCCACCGGGCTTGCGGCCGGGCCGCTGGCGCGCGCGCCGCGCTCCGCCGCCTGCTCGCTCAGGGTGCCGGCCTCGCCGCAGGACGGGCACATCCCCATCCACTTGAGCGCGCTCGCGCCGCACTCCGAGCACACGAACGCCGATTTCGCCTTGGCCACTACTCTTCCTCGGCCACCGGCACGCGCGGCGCCAACGCGCACAGCAGCTCGTAGCTCACCGTGCCCGCCGCCGCCGCCACTTCGTCCGCGGGCAGGCCCTCGCCCCACAGCGTCACCGGGGTGCCGATGTACGCTTCCTCGAGGTCGCTGATGTCCACGCAGATCATGTCCATCGACACCCGCCCCACCGTCGTGGTGCGCTTGCCGGCCACCAGCACCGGCGTGCCGCTGGGGGCGTGGCGCGGGTAGCCGTCGGCGTAGCCGCAGGCCACGATGCCGATGGTCATCTCCTGCTTCGCTTCGTAGGTAAAGCCGTACCCGACCCGCTCGCCCGGCATCAGGTTCTGCACCGCGATCAATTCAGACTTGAGGGTCATCGCCGGCTGCAGGCCGATCTCCTGCGCGCTCCAGTCGGCGAACGGCGAGCAGCCGTAGAGCATGATCCCGGGCCGCACCCAGCCCTCGCGCGTTTCCTTGAAGCGCAGCATCGCGGCCGAGTTGGCGATCGAGCGCGGCGCCTCGAAGGGCTGCACCAGCTCGTTGAACCAACGCAGCTGGTCGTGCACCCCGCCGGCGCCGTCGGCGTCCGCAAAATGCGTCATCAGCGTGATCTTGCCCACCTTCGGGTACAGGCGCAGGGTGTTGTACATTGGCCGCAGGTTGTCCACGCCGAAGCCCAGGCGGTTCATGCCGCTGTTCACCTTGAGGTACAGGTCGAGCTCGGCCGGCAGGTCCATGTGCTTGATCAGCTCGACCTGGTCGGCGTTGTGGATCACCGGCGTCAGCCTGTACTTGAACAGCAGGTTGACGTCGAGCGGCTTGAAGAATCCCTCCAGCATCAGGATCGGCTTGGCCACCCCGGCCAGCCGCAGGCGCACCGCTTCCTGGAAATCCAGCACCGCGTAGCCGTCGGCCTCCACCAGCGCGCGCGCGGCGCGCTCCAGCCCGTGGCCGTAGGCGTTGGCCTTGAGCACCGCCCAGATCTTCGCCTCCCCCGCGACCTCCCGCGCCACCTTCAGGTTGTGGCGCAGGGCGGAGGCCCTGATCACGGCGCGGATGGGGCGCGGCATGACGCTAGGATAGCCTACCGCGCAACCGTGCTATAAGACCTGCGCCGTGAGCCTGGGTTTCTACATCATCATGGCGGCGCAGTTCTTCTCGTCGCTCGCCGACAACGCACTGCTGGTGGCGGCGATCGCGCTGCTGATGCAGAGCAACTCGCCCGTCTGGCTCACGCCCTACCTCAAGTTCTTCTTCGTCGTCTCCTACGTGCTGCTCGCGCCCTGGGTCGGCGCCTTCGCCGACCGCCTGCCCAAGGGGCAGGTGATGTTCGTGTCCAACAGCATCAAGATCGTCGGCTGCCTGCTGATGCTGTTCAACGCCAACCCGCTGGCCGCCTACGCGCTGGTCGGCCTGGGCGCCGCCGCCTACTCGCCCGCGAAGTACGGCATCCTCACCGAGTACCTGCCGCCGAACAAGCTGGTGATCGCCAACGGCTGGATCGAAGGCCTCACCGTGGGCTCGATCATCCTCGGCACGGTGCTGGGCGGCGTGCTGATCAGCGCCCGGGTCTCCGGCCAGCTGCTCGCCTTCGACATTCCGACGATCGACACCGGCATCGACACGCCGGCGGAGGCGGCGATGGCGGTGATCGTGTTCGTCTACGCGCTGGCGGCGATCTTCAACCTGTACGTGCCGCGCACCAGCGTGTCGCTCAAGCCGCTGCCGGCCTACCCGATGGAAACGATCCGCGATTTCGTCCTGTGCGGCCGGCGCCTGTGGACCGACCGGCTCGGGCAGATCTCGCTCGCCGTCACCACGCTGTTCTGGGGCGCCGGCGCCACGCTGCAGTTCATCGTCATCGAATGGGCGCGCGCCGCGCTCGGCTTCAACCTGTCGCGCGCCTCGATGCTGCAGGGCGTGGTGGCTTTCGGCATCGCGCTCGGCGCGGTGCTGGCCTCGGTGCGCGTGTCGCTGGACCGCGCGGTGAACGTGATCCCGCTGGGCATCGCCATGGGCCTGATCGTGATCGGCATGATCTTCGTGCACGACGTGAAGATCGCCATGCCGCTGATGGTGCTCATCGGCGCCCTCGCCGGCTTCTTCGTGGTGCCGATGAACGCCCTGCTGCAGCATCGCGGCCACAACCTGATGGGCGCCGGGCGCTCGATCGCGGTGCAGAACTTCAACGAGAACACCTCGATCCTGATCATGATCGCCGCCTACTCGGCGCTGCTCGAGGCCGGGCTGTCGATCTACGCCGTGATCACGCTGTACGGCCTGTTCGTCGCGGGCAGCATGACGCTGGTGCAGCTGTGGTACCGGCGCAACCTGCGCCGCTACCGGCAGGAGATCGAGGCGCTGCTGGAGATCGCCCGGTCCGAAAAGCAGTAGCCGCGGGGCACTGGACGCGAACTACAAGCCCGCGAGGGTCTGGCGCGCAAAGACCAGATCCGCCCAGGCTTTCGCCTTGTCGGGAAGATTCCTGAGCAGGTAAGCCGGGTGGTAGGTCACGATCAGCGGCACGCCGTGCACCCGGTGCACGCTGCCGCGCAGGCTGGCGATGGTGGCCTCGGTGCCGAGCAGCGTCTGCACCGCGAAACGTCCCATGGCCAGGATCAGCTTCGGCTTGATCAATTCGATCTGGCGCGCCAGGTACGGCGCGCATTTCGCCACCTCCGCCGGCTCCGGGTTGCGGTTGCCCGGCGGCCGGCACTTGAGCACATTGGCGATGTAGACGTTCCTGCCGCGCTGCAGGTCGATGGCGGCGAGCATGCTGTCGAGCAGCCTGCCGGCCTGGCCGACGAAAGGCTCGCCGAGCTTGTCTTCCTCGGCGCCGGGAGCTTCGCCGACCAAAAGCCATTCGGCTTTTTCATCTCCCACGCCAAAAACCGTCTGGGTGCAACCGGCACGCAACCCGCATGCGGTGCACGACGACACCGCCGCCTTCAGCGCCGGCCAATCCATCCTTTGAATTTGCTCTTCCCTCGATCCCCCGGTTTCCGCCGTCGTTGCGGAAACCGGGGGAGGCGTTTGACGGAGTCTCCAAACAGGAGACAGTCCCATCTCTTCCAGTATCTGGCTCCGCCGGCTCACAACGCGCAACTCAGTACCAAGGCATCCTCCCGCCCCCCAAGCGCCGGGTAATACCCGCGCCGCTGCGCGATCTGCTTGAACCCGAACCGTTCGTACAGCGCCTTGCCTGCAAGGTTGCTGGGCCTCACTTCCAGGAAGAGGTTGCGCGCGCCGCCCTCGCGCGCCACGCGCATCGCCTCGCGCAGCAGCGCCGCGCCGTGGCCGCGCCGCTGGCGGCCCTCGGCGATCGACAGGTTGAGCAGGTGCGCCTCGCCAGCGGCGGCCAGCAGCACGAAATAGCCCACCAGCTCCGCGCCCATGCGCCAGGTGCAGCACTGGTAGCCGGCGCGCAGCGAATCCGCGAAATTGCCGCGCGTCCAGGGATGCGTGTAGACCGCCTGCTCGATCGCCAGCACCGCCTCGAGGTCGGCGTCGGCCATCGGCGCGAGTCGCGGGGCCTGCTTGAGCACTGCACTCATCGGCGTTTGCGTTCTTCCGTCGTCAGCGCGACCTTGTCGCGCAGGTAGTGCGGTGCCGCCTGGCCCGCGTCCACGCCTTCTCCTGCCGCCAGCCGCGGCGCGGCAAGGCGCGCCAGCGCGACCGCTCCCGGGTGGACCTCCGGAAAGCAGGTCTCGAAGCCCATCGCGCCGTAGGCGGCAAAACCGTTGCCGCACCCCACCCAGTCCCCGCCCGGCGGCCGCGGCGCGGCCTGCGGCGCCACGCACTGCGCCGCGATCACTTCCTCCCAGCGCGGGCCGCGCTTCTCGAGCGCCGAATAATATACCTCGCCCATGCGCGCATCGAGGCAGGCCACCACGCGCGGCGCGCCGCATTCTTCGGCCATCGCCTCGAGCGAGGACACGCCGAGCACCGGCAGGCCGCGCGCGAAAGCGAGGCCCTGGGCGATGCCGCAGGCGATGCGCAGGCCGGTGAAGGAGCCCGGCCCGGCGCCGAAGGCCACGGCGTCGAGATCCGCGGCCCCCAGCCGCGCGGCGGCCAGCAGGCGCTCGAGCATCGGCAGGACCAGCTCGCCGTGGCGGTGGCCGGCGCGCTCCTCGATCGCGGCGAGCTCCCCGGCGCGCCACAGCGCGACCGAGCACCACTCGGTGGAAGTCTCGATGGCGGCGAAGCGCATCGGGCGATTCTAGCTATACTCGCGGCCATGAAAGAACACAAAATCGCGGTAATCCCCGGCGACGGCATCGGCCGCGAAGTGATGCCCGAAGGCGTGCGCGTGATGGAAGCCGCCGGCGCGCGGCACGGCCTGCGCTTCCAGTGGAAAGAGTTCGATTGGAGCTGCGACTGGTACCGGGAGCACGGCAAGATGTGCCCGGACGACGCGCCGGAGATCCTGCGCCAGTTCGACGCCATCTATTTCGGCGCGGTGGGCAATCCGGCCATCGTCGCCGACCACATCTCGGCCTGGGGCCTGCTGATCAATTTCCGGCGCTGGTTCGACCTGTACGTGAACCTGCGCCCGGTGCGCCTGTTCGAGGGTCTGCCCTGCCCCCTCGCCGGCCGCAAGCCCGGCGACATCGACTACCTGGTGATCCGCGAGAACACCGAGGGCGAATACGGCAACGTCGGCGGGCGCATGTTCGCGGGCACCGAGCGCGAGGTGGTGACGCAGCAGTCGGTGTTTTCGCGGCACGGCGTGGACCGCATCATGAAGTACGCCTTCGAACTGGCGCTGATCCGCAAGCGGCACCTGACCTCCTGCACCAAGTCGAACGGCATCTCGATCACCATGCCTTACTGGGACGAGCGCTTCGCGGAAATGAAGAAGCAGTACCCGGCGGTGAAGGCCGACCAGTACCACGTCGACGGACTGTCCATCCAGCTGGTGCTGAATCCCGACCGCTTCGACGTGATCGTCGCCTCGAACCTGTTCGGCGACATCCTGTCCGACCTGGGTCCGGCCACCGCCGGCACCATCGGCATCGCGCCCTCGGGCAACATCAACCCGGAGCGCACCGCGCCGTCGATTTTCGAGCCGGTGCACGGCTCCGCGCCGGACATCGCCGGCAAAAAGATCGCCAATCCCATCGGCCAGATCTGGTCCGGCGCGCTGATGCTGGAGCACCTCGGGCACCCGCAGGCGGCCGCCGACGTGGTGCGCGCCATCGAGCGCGTGATCGTGGAGGGCCCGCATACGCCCGACATGAAGGGCAAGGCTTCCACCATGGAAGTCGGCGCCGCCGTGGCCGAGGCGGTGCGCGGGACTTCTCGCAAGGCAGCCTGAATCAGGACCCGGTCAGGCGGTAAAGCTGTCCGCCGTAGTGCACGATGTACAGCTCGCCGTCGGTGCCCTCGCCGAACGAGGAGATGTTGAGGGCGGAGTCGAAGCCGTCGGTGACCGTGATGGTCGGCTGCGTGTTTGCGGCGATGTGCCAGATGCGCCCGGATCCGAAATCTCCGAATACGTAGCGGCCCACAAGCCCGGGGATCGCCGAGCCGCGGTACACGTAGCCTCCGGTCACCGTGGTACCCGCGCTGCGCCCGTACTCTGCGACTGGCGGCAAGAGGTTCGGCTCTGAACCGCAAGCAAGTCCCGTAGGGAGCGTCCCTTCGAAACAGACCCAGCCATAGTTGCCGCCCGGCGTCACGCGGTCGACCTCTTCCCGCGTGCTTTGGCCGACGTCGCCCAGCCACAGTTCACCCGTTTGCCGGTCGAAACTCCAGCGCCAGGGATTGCGAAAGCCCGAAGCGTAGATCTCCGGGCACTCCTGCGTGCCGGTGCCGTTCACGCCGCATTGAGGGTTGCCGGCAAAGCGGTTTGTGCCCGGAATCGAATACACCGGAGACCCGCCCGGCGGGGGAGCAAGCTCGATGCGCAACATCTTGCCGAGGAGCGTCTTCATGTTCTGCCCATTGCCAATCGGACCATGCGAGGTGCCAACCTGATCGTTTCCACCACCGCCGTCTCCCATCCCGATGTACAGGAATCGATCCTGGCCGAACGCGATGTTTCCGCCATTGTGGTTTGATTCCGGCTGGTCGATCACCAGCAGAATCTGTTCCGTCGCCGCATCAACTTTGCCATTCACGCCCAGTTTGAACTCGGAGATGCGGGACACGAGATTCGACGCGGTGTAGGACAGGTACACACGCGGATCGGCAGGGAAATCGGGATGGAAAGCCATGCCGAGCAGGCCCGTTTCCCCTCCCGAGGCAACGCGGCCGACAATGTCGGCGAAGTCTTCGGCCACGCCGATCGCGGGATCGTTGACGAACACCTTGACCAGCCCGCCCTGCTGCACAACGAACCAGCGTGTACTGTCACCCGGCGCTTGCAGCATGGCCACCGGCTGCACGAAGTCGAGGTTCGGGAACACGCGCTGCACGCCGAGCGCGACCGGCGGACCCGGCAAGTCCACCGGCGGCGGCCCGTCCCCCGAGCCGCCGCCGCAGCCGTGCAGGGACAGCGCGATGACGAGAATCGCGCCGAGGTAAGATGCGCTTGAATGCAACATAAACATCGCCGGCCTTGAAATCCTATCGAATTGCAGCCATTCCCGGCGACGGGATCGGCAACGAGGTCATCCCCGCCGGCATCGAGGTGCTCGATGCGCTTGCCGCGAAGGAAGGCTTCCGGCTCGCCTTCGAGCATTTCGACTGGGGCTCAGAGAGATACAGGAACACCGGCGCTTATATTCCAGACGGCGGGCTGGAGCGCCTGAAGACTTTCGACGCCATCTTCTTCGGCGCGGTCGGCGCGCCGGAGGTGCCCGACCACATTTCGCTCTGGGGCTTGAGGCTGCCCATCTGCCAGGGCTTCGACCAGTACGCCAACGTGCGCCCCTCGCGCGTGCTGCCGGGCGTGACCAGTCCGCTCGCCGGCGGCAAGGACATCGACTGGGTGATCATCCGCGAGAACTCCGAGGGCGAGTACTCCGGCTCCGGCGGCCGCGTGCACAAAGGTCTGCCGGGGGAACTGGCGACGGAAACCTCGGTATTCACGCGCGTCGGCGTCGAGCGCATCCACCGCTTCGCCTTCGAGCTGGCGCGCAAGCGCCCGCGCAAGCTGCTCACGCTGGTGACCAAGTCCAACGCGCAGCGCCACGGCATGGTGCTGTGGGACGAGATCTTCTACGAGGTGGCGAAGAAGTATCCGGAGGTGAAGACCGACCGCATCCTGGTGGACGCGATGACCACGCGCATGGTGCTCAAGCCGGGTTCGCTGGACACCATCGTCGCTTCCAACCTGCACGCCGACATCCTGTCGGATCTCGCCGCGGCACTGAGTGGCTCGCTCGGCATCGCGCCGACCGCCAACCTCAACCCGGAGCGCAAATTTCCCTCGATGTTCGAGCCGATCCACGGCTCGGCCTTCGACATCACCGGCAAGGGCGTCGCCAACCCGATCGCCACCTTCTGGACCGCGGCGATGATGCTCGAGCACCTCGGCGAGCCCAAGGCCGCGGCGCGGCTGATGCGGGCCATCGAGCGCACCACCGAAGAGCAGGTGTTCACGCCCGACCTGGGCGGCGTGCACGACACGCGCGCGGTGACGAACGCGGTCAAGCGCGCCTTTTAAGTGCTGCACGCGGACAGCGCGAGGAACCGCCTCACCGGCATCGGGCTGATTTCCTCGACCTTCCTGCTGTTCACGCTGCTCGACGGCAGCGCCAAGTGGCTGGTACAGAGCACCCCGGTGCTGGTGGTGGTGTGGCTGCGCTTCCTGAGCCAGGTGCTGCTCGCGTCCGCCCTGCTGTTGCCGATCCGCGGCAAGGCGCTGGTGCGCACCCGGCACCTGCGCTGGCACGTGGTGCGCGGCCTGATGTTCATTGCCATGACCGGCATCAACTTCTGGGCGCTGCAGTACCTGCAGCTCACCGTCACCGGCGCGATCTTCTTCACCGTGCCGATCCTGGTCGCCCTGCTCTCGGCGCCGTTGTTGGGCGAGAGCCTCGACGCCAGGCGCTGGGCGGCGATCCTGCTCGGCTTCGCCGGCGTGCTGGTGATCGTGCGCCCCGGGTCGGACGCCTTCCACCCCGCGATGCTGCTGGCGACGGGCAACGCGGTGATCTACGCCGTGTTCAACATGATGACGCGCAAGCTCGCCGCCTACGATCCGCCGGAGACGATCCAGTTCCTGCCCGCGGTGGTGGCCTGTGTGGTACTGACCCCGTTCGCGATCGCCACCTGGCAATCGCCGCCCGGCTGGTTCGAGTGGCTGCTGCTGTGCCTGATGGGCGTTTTCGGCGGCACCGGTCACACCCTGCTCGCCCTGGCGCACCGCTACGCCCCCGCCAGCACGCTGGCGCCTTTCATGTACCAGCAGATCCTGTACGCGGCCCTGTTCGGCTACCTGGTCTTCGGTGACGTGCCGGACCGGGAAGTCTGGATCGGCGCCGCCAGCGTCATCGCCAGCGGCCTGTATCTGTTCTCGCGCGAGCGGCGCGGCGCTTAGGCTAGACTCCCCGGCGGGGAGGCTGGATGCTGGACACCGTCGCGGTCCCGCTGTGGCTCGCGGTCGCGGGCGCGCTGCTCGCGCTGTGGGCGTTCTACGAGCACCTGCTGATGCCCGGGCTGCGCTGGATGGTGATGCATCCGGCCAACCAGGTGATCGACGAGGTCGGCAAGCGGCTGCGCATCGGCATCCGCCCCTTCCAGCGCACGCGCCGCCAGGCGCTGATCCATCGCCTGCTCACCGACCCGAAGGTGCAGCGCGCGGCCGAGGACTACGCCCGCGACAACAAGGTGCCGCTGGCCGCGGCGCTGCACCGCGTCGAGCGCTACGCGCGCGAGACCGTGCCCGCGTTCAATGCCTACCTGTACTTCCGCACCGGCTACTGGATCGGCAAGCGCGTGGCGCAGCTGCTGTACCGCGTGCGCCTGGGATACGTCGACGCGGAAAACCTGGCGCGCGTGGAGCCCGATTCCACCGTGGTGTTCGTGATGAACCACCGCTCCAACATGGACTACGTGCTGGCCAGCTACCTGGCGGCGGACCAGACCGCGCTGTCCTACGCGGTCGGCGAGTGGGCGCGCATCTGGCCCCTGTCCGCGCTGATCCGCTCGATGGGCGCCTACTTCGTGCGCCGAAACTCAAAGGATGAATTGTACCGGCGCGTGCTCGAGCGCTACATCGTCATGGCGACGGAAGCCGGCGTGCCGCAGGCCGTGTTCCCGGAGGGCGGCCTTACGCGCGACGGGCGCATGCGCGAGCCCAAGCTCGGGGCCATCGACTACATGATGCGGGGCTTCCGCGCGGACGGCGAGCGCGACCTGGTGTTCGTGCCGCTGGGCATCAACTACGACCGCGTGCTGGAAGACAGGACGCTGCTGCGCGCGCTCGACCCGGAGGCGACGCGGCGCGGGCGCCTGGGGGCGCTCGGCACCACCTGCAAATTCGCCCTGCACAATTTTTCCCTGGCGCTGCGCAGCGAGTGGCACCGCTTCGGCTACGCCTGCGTCAATTTCGGCGCGCCGGTATCCATGCGCGCCTACTGCCGCGAGCACAACCTGGACTTTCACAAACTGCCGGGCGAAGAGCGCAGGCGGGAGATGGCCGCCCTCGGCAAGCACCTGATGGAGTCGGTGGGGCGCATCGTGCCGGTACTCCCGGTGCCCCTCATCGCGACCGTGTTCGTGCGCCACGGCGAAAAGGCGATCTCGGAACTGGAGCTCAAAGGCGAAGTCGGCCAGCTGGTGGACCAGTTGAAGGCGCGCGGCGCGCACGTTTACGTGCCGCGCCAGGACTTCGATTACGCGGTCAACGTAGGCCTGAGGATGCTGCGGCTCAGGCGGCTGGTGGGCGAGCGGGATGGCCTGTACTACGCGCAGTCCGAGGAACTGCCGCTGCTGCGCTACTACGCCAACTCGATCGCCCACCTGCTCTGAAAATCGGGGTCAGACCCCGATTTCCTTGCTCAGATGGCTTGGCCTCGGCCCGGCCCGATGACAGAATGGCCCCTCCTCGGGGAGGGGGGTCGATGGGACGGGGTTCGAAGAAACCCGCGCGCAAACAGCCGGCCACAAGCGCCGCCGCGCGCCTGCGCGCCGCGCGCAAGGCCCTGCGCGAGAGCGAAGCCCTGCTGCGCCTGGAGCGCGGTATCACGCACTGCCTGACGGAATCCGACGACGTTTCCTCGACGCTGACCGCGGTGCTGCGCATCACCTGCGAGACCAACGGCTGGGACTGCGGCAGGTTCTTCGCCGTGGACGAAACCGCCGGCGAACTGCGCTGCACCGAGTGCTGGGGGCGGGACCGGCCGGCGCTGCGCCAATTCATCGATGGCTCGCTCGGCCTGCGCATCGCCTGCGGCGCCGGGCTGGCGGGCCGGGTGTGGCAGACCGGCAAGCCGCTGTGGGTGGCCGACGTGCGCAAGGACTCCCGGGTCGCCAATCCGCTGCTCGCCGAGCGCGCCGGCATCCATGGCGCGGTCGTGTTTCCGGTGGAAAGCGCCGCCGGGATGCGCGGCGTGCTCGCGTTCTCCAGCCGCAAGGTTCGCCAGCCCGAGCTGCGCCTGCTGCACGCCATGGAAGTGGCCGGCAAGCAGCTCGGCGAGTACCTGCGCCACCGGCAAGTCGAGGAGGAGCAGCGGCGCTTCCGGGCCGGCATGGACGCCTCGGCCGACATGATCCTGCTGATCGACCGCCGGGCGATGCGCTACGTGGACGTGAACGAAACCGTGTGCCGCACCCTCGGCTACACGCGCGAAGAGCTGCTGGCCATGGGCCCGCAGGACATCATGCCTCAGACGCGCGAGGAATTGCGGCGCACCTACGATCTGTTCGTTTCCGACCCGACCTCGATGCACGGCCTGAACAGCTACTACCGCTGCAAGGACGGCTCGACCATCCCCTTCGAGTCCACGCGGCGCCTGCTGCGCTCCGGGGACGACTTCCTGATCGTCGCCATCTCGCGCGACATCCGCAAGCGGCTGGAGACCGAGGCGGCGCTGCGCGACAGCGAAGCGCGCTTCCGCAGCCTCACCCAGCTCTCGTCGGACTTCTTCTGGGAGACCGACGCACGCTACCGGCTGGTGCAGATCGAGAACGCGCCCGCCTACGGCGAGGACGCGACACCCGGCGCCGCCCCAGGCAAGGCGCCCTGG
>JBGPPD010000060.1:0-14504 GCA_041488375.1 Gammaproteobacteria bacterium
GCGCCCAAGGATCGTGCGGCGGGGATCAGCGCCGTGGTGTCGAAGGTAGCGAGCGGCGCGGCCGAGGCCACGCCCTACCTCATGGTCACCAACCTCGCGCGCACCATCGACGAGATCAAGGAGCGCAACATCTGGGTGATCGGCACCGACGAGAAGGCGGAACAGTCGCTGTTCAAGGCGGACCTGCCCGATGCGGCGGCCTGGGTGCTGGGGGCGGAGGGCGAGGGCATGCGGCGCCTGACGCGCGAAAAATGCGACCTCCTGGTGCGCATCCCGATGTCCGGGGAGGTGGGCAGCCTGAACGTTTCGGTGGCGGCAGGTATTTGTTTGTTTGATTCAGTGCGGCGGCATCTGAAAGTGTCATCGACGTAGTCATCGAAGTCGATGACTTCCTGCGATTGCAGGTCGAATTGGCAATGCAAGTTCTTGAGATCGTGCTAAAGCAGGCACTGCATAGTTCCAAAGCAATTCGTTGCATTTGTCGACCGAGGCGGGTATATTTACTTACTCGTTAGTCAATGCCCTCATGCGGCCTTTTTTTGCCTCGCAGGAACACGATCAGTTTCGGGCTGCGACCCGGCGTTTCGTCGCGTCGGCGCTCGCTCCTCACGTCGAGGAATGGGAGAACTCAGGCATTCCCCGCTCCGTCTTTGTTGAGGCGGGGGCGATCGGCCTGATCGGCGCCCGCTATCCCGAGGCACTCGGCGGGGCAGACGGCGGGTTGCTGGCTGCGATACCTGTAGTGGAGGAAATCAGCCGCTGCAGAAGCGGCGGATTCGTCACGTCCTACTTGGTGCAGGCGCATATCTCGACGCCCATACTCCTGCACCTCGGGACGCGCGAGCAACACGAGGAGTTCCTGCGGCCCGCGATTCGCGGCGAACGCATTGGCTGCTTGGCGGTAACCGAGCCAGGTGCCGGTTCGGACGTGTCCGCGATCTGCACCCGGGCCCGCAAGGACGGCGGCGACTGGGTGCTAAACGGCGCGAAGATGTATATCACCAACGGTGGTATCGCCGACTTTTCGGTGCTCGCGGCAAAGACTGACGAGGGTCCCGGGCATCGCTCGACTTCGCTCTTTTTGGTCGATACCCACCAGCCCGGCTACCAGCCGTCGAAGCCGCTGAATAAGCTTGGTCTTCGCGCCTCGAACACCGTCGGCATTTCGCTCGAGGACGTGCGTGTGCCGGCGCGCAATCTCCTGGGGCAGGACGGCGCGGGATTCCGCTACATCATGGAAGGCTTCCAGGAGGAACGTCTGGTCTCCTCCGTGTACGGCTACGCGTCGGCCCTGCAGGCGATCGAGGACACGGTCGCCTATCTCCACGAGCGGCCGGCATTCGGGGCGCCGCTTGCGGAGCGCCAAGCCATTCGCCACACGCTGGCGCAGCTTGCGACCGAACTAGAGGCTGTGCGGCAGTTGTGCTACGCAACGGCGTGGAAGTTGCACCGGGGCGAAGACGCGACGCGCGAAGTGTCTATGTGCAAGCTTCTGTCCGCCGAGACGGCGAACAGGGTCGCCTACCAGGCGATGCAGTTCCACGGCGGCTTTGGCTACATGGAAGAATGTCCCATCGCGCGCTATTACCGAGATGTGCGTTTATACTCGATCGGGGGCGGTGCCTCCGAGATCATGCGTGAAATCATCTCGAAGCGACTGTTCGGCGGACCATCAACGGAGAGAGAGGGGAACCGCAATGCAAAAGCATGATGTAGCGAAACGCAGGAAATTCCTTCAGCAAGCACTGCAGGTGGCTGGCGCGATGGCAATTCCGGGTATTGTTGGCGCCCAAGCGAAGCCGCAGATGCGCGACTTCAGGGGGCAGACGCTGACCGCGCTTGTCTACTCGGGGATCAATGAGAACACCTGGCGCAAGCATTTCGTGCCGCAGTTCGAAGCGGCCTCTGGCGCCAAGGTGGTGATCGATGCAGCGTGGACCGAAGGCATCGCCAAGTTGAAGACCGCGCCCGCAGGCCAAGCGCCCTTCGATCTCCTGATGACCGACCCGATGCAGGGCTACCCGTCGATCGACGAGGGCCTCTTCCGCAAGGTGGATTTCAAGAGCATCCCCAACATGCGGCGCTTCCATAGGAAGATCCTGCAGGGGCGGGTTTACGACGAGAAGTGGGGCGTGCCGCTAATCAGCTCTGCAATGACGCTGGCGTGGAACACCGAGGCGATCGGTAGTGGCCTGGAATCCTGGCAACAATTGCTCGAAGCGCCGGTACGCGGCAACATGATGATGTATTCGCTGTTCTACATGTCTCTATACACCTTTGCAGCGATGAAGGCGGCCAAGGAGCACGCAGTGGGCAAAGCCGGCGAGATGATGATGTCCGACATCGACGGGGTGCTGCGTTTCGCACGGGAGAACAAGGACGCCGTAAAGTACTGGTGGCCTAGCACCGCCGACGCGGTCAACGCGCTGGCGAGGAAAAACGTCGTCGCGGGAAACATCCATGGCAATGGACTGCTCGCACCGATGCGGGACAAAAAGCCTGTCGCCGGAATGATCCCGCCCGGCGACGTAGCCTACGTACAGTTGTTCCTGGTGGTACCGAAGAACGCGAAGAACCCCGCCCTTGCGGAGGCTGCGCTCAACCACTACTGCAGCGAAGAGTTCCAGCGCTCACTCGCCGAGACGGGCGAGCTGCCCTCCAACATCCCGAGCGTCGCGCAGGCCTACGCCCAGAAGGACAAGGTATGGGCGGCCGCCTATCCCGACACGCAGGCGGAGTTCAATGCCCTCCAGTACTACCCGTACGACGCCTACTTCAAACACCTGGACAAGATTCGGACGACCTGGGAGCGCGAGATTATTCGCAAGTAGCGCGTCGGTGCGCATGCGAACCCACCTGCCATGTTGAAGCTTGAGCGGGTGGGAATGCGTTTTGCTGGCTCGGTCGACGCTGTCGTCGACCTAGACCTGGAGGTGCGGGCCGGTGAATTCATGTTCCTACTCGGACCTTCGGGGTCGGGCAAGACGACGACCCTGCGCATGATCGCGGGCTTTGAGCGCGCGACGAGCGGGCGCATCGAACTCAATGGCAGATCAATCGCGGAGGTGCCGCCACACCGGCGCGATGTCGGCATGGTCTTCCAGCGCTACGCGCTGTTTCCACACTTCACGGTGGTGGAAAACGTCGCCTTCGGGCTGAAAATGCGCGGCATGCCGGAGAAGGAGCGGCCGCGCCGGGTGGAGGAGGTGCTCGCGCTCGTTCGCCTGACCGGGCTGGAAGCGCGTTTTCCGGACCAGCTTTCCGGTGGCCAACAGCAACGCGTCGCGCTCGCGCGGGCGCTCGCCTATCGCCCGGCGCTGCTGCTGCTCGACGAGCCGCTCGCGAACCTCGACCGGCGGTTGCGCGACGAAATGAGGATCGAACTGAAGCGCATACAGCAGCAGATGGGCACGACAATGCTGTTCGTTACGCACGACCAGGAGGAGGCGCTCACGCTGGGTGACCGCATCGCGGTAATGCACCAGGGCCGCCTCGAACAGCTCGGCACGCCGCTGGAGCTCTATCGCAAACCGGCAACGCGGTTTGTTGCTTCCTTCATCGGCGACATGAATTTTCTTCTCGCCGAATGTATGCATGCGTCTGCGTGCGGCACCAAATCGACGGCGCGTCTGGCGATCGGCGGACCGGATCAGGAAATTGCCGGGCGCCATCCGGCAGGGCGCCGCGTGGTTGTGTGCGTGCGCCCAGAGCGCGTGGTCCTGCGGCCCACCTCGGGCGGTGGCGCACGAACTGGCGTCGTGAAATACGCTGGCTTCAGCGGTGATTCCATCCGCTATGCGGTGGCGCTGCCTACGGGCGCCGAGCTGCTTGTCCGAGAACCGGCGCTGGAATCAAAGGCAGGCTTCTCGGTCGGTGATGCCGTCGCCCTGGAATGGGTGGACCCGGTGCTCAACGCCTTCCCAGAATGACTGACAGCCTGCTCACGCGCTTCGGGCGCGCGGTGATGGCGACGGGCCGACAGCCCGCGTTCCTGCTCGCCGTGCCAAGCCTCGTGCTGTTCACCGTCTTCTTCCTCGCGCCGCTTGGCTGGATGCTGCGGCTCTCAACGTACGAGAGTGGCGGCGCCGGCCAATCAAAGTTCTATGAGCCCGGAACATTCACCCTGGCTCGTTTCGTCGAGATTGCTGGCGATCCGTTCTTTCTAAAGTTGGGATTGGTGACCCTGCAGGTCGGACTGATCATCACCGCGGTGACTATGGCGGCCGCCCTGCCTTTCGCCATCTACGTGCATCGCGCTCACGGCATCCGCAAGCGCCTGCTGCTATTCGCTGTGGTCCTGCCAAAACTCACCAATCTTTTGGTGCTGATGTATGGCGTACTGCTACTCCTCGGTGACTCGGGCTACATCAATCAGATCCTGCTCGCACTCGGAGTGGTGAAGCAGCCTCTGCCCTTGTTTGCAAATCTCGCGGCTCTGGTCTACGGCGAAGTCTTGATCGTGCTGCCCTATCCGATCCTTATGCTCGTCGCGGCGATGGAGTCAGTCGATCCCTCACTTGAGGAAGCGGCCCGTTCGCTCGGCGCGAATCCGTTCCGTGCCTACTATGAGGCGGTACTGAAGCTAATCGTCCCCGCGATCGTCACCAGCACGCTGGTGACACTTATCTGGGGGCTAGGTGCATTCATTGCGCCGACTGTTCTGGGATCGCCGGACTACTACACGATCGCTATCCAGGTTTACAGTGAGACGCTTGAAAATTTCAATTGGCCGCTGGGCGCAGCACTCGCCACGGTGTACGTCGCGTTCGTCGCGCTGCTGGTTGCCGTGGCACTGATGGTCCAGGGTCGGGTGGCGCGTAAATGGGCACACACTGCGTGATCGAGCGCGTGCTTTTAATCGTCGCCAAATGCGCCTGGCACGCCTTTGGCCTAATTGTGGTCGCTTATTTGTTGGTGCCGCTGCTGCTCGCCTTTGGCGTTTCCTTCTATCCGGGTCGTAGTATCGGGTTGCCGACGCTCGCGACCGGCTTGACGCTCGACTGGTACCTGGAGTTCTTCCGCGATCCGCGTTGGGTCGCAGGACTACGCAACAGTTTCTATGTCGGAGTGATCAGCACGGCCATCTCGCTAGTGTGCGGATTGACACTTGCGCTCGCCGTGACCCGCCACCGTTTGCGGGGCGAGACGGTGGTCGGGACACTATTGATGCTACCGGTGTTCGTTCCTGCAGTCATCATCGGTATGCAGAGCCTCGTATTTGCCCAGCGCATCGGGCTGTGGGGAACCCTGACATCAATTGCGATTGCACATGCGCTTTGGGCCACGCCGCTCGCCTATCTAGTCCTGCTCTCGGGATTGCGGCGCGTGAATGAGGAACTTGAGGAAGCCGCAGCATCGCTAGGTGCAAGCCCTTGGGCCGCTTTCCGCTACGTGGTGTGGCCCCTGATCGCGCCGAGCGTGCTGGCGGCGGCGATCATCGCTTATGTCATTTCACTCAATGAATTCATCATGGCATTGTTCCTCGGTACGCCAGACACGGAAACGCTGCCCAAGATGATCTGGCCGCAGATCCGGCACTCGGTGAGTCCCGTAGTAGCGGCGGCCTCAAGTGTTCTTTTGATTCTTACCGTGATTGCGATCGCGATCGCCGCCCGCGTGGTGAACCTGGGGCGCGCGATGCAGGGGAGATGAAGGTGCGTTTCGCAAGCTTGCTCGAATCCCTGCCCGCGGCCGGCGGTGTCGCGTTCGGGCCGGAGCGGCTCGCGACGGCCGAGCTGGTGTCGCTTGGTCGCAGGGCGGCAGAGGAATTGCGCCGCCGCGGTATCGAGCCTGGCGACAGGGTGGGCGGATTTCTGGGAAACGGCCCGTGCTTTATGGCGCTTTGGTTCGGTTCCGCCTTCGCCGGAGTGGAGTTTGTGCCTGTGAATACACGGCTGCGAGGCGATACGCTGCGTTACATCCTCGCGGATTCCGGCATGCGCCTGATTGTTGTGGATGCCGCTCTACGGATTGCGCTTGAGGGAGTTTCTGCCCCGCAGGCGGAGGTGGTGGACGCCGGCGCATGGCTCGAGCGTGTGCGATCGTGTCCCGAGCGCGCGAGCGCGGACGGCGGCGGAGGACTGACCATCTATACCTCGGGCACCACCGGGCGCCCGAAGGGTGTGCGCTGGGCGAGCGAAACGCAGTCGCGGCACGCGTGGGCCTATAGCGAAGAACTAGTTCGCCTTGTGCCCGAGGAGCATAGCTACAGCTGCCTACCCCTCTTCCATGTTACATGTATGGGCGTCACGATGTCGTCGCTGATCCACGGGGCGACAGCCCATGTTGACCCTCGCTTTTCGCTCTCGAATTTCTGGAGCCGAACTGCCGAGACGCGTGCGGTATTCTTCCCCTATGTGGGATCCATGCTGTCGCTCTTGCTTAAGGACGAGCGCCCGGTACCAAGTCACGGAGTGCGCTCAGCGATGGGGGCGGCAGCTCCTGCGGAAGTATTCATGCACTTCGAGGAACGTTTTGCCATTCGACTGCTCGAAACTTACGGGCAGACTGAGCTCGGATCGATCTGGCTAGCCAACCACGACGGCATTCCTGGCTCTATCGGCAGGCCTTGCGCGCGGGCCGAAGTTCGCCTTACACCCGTTGATGGAATCGTCGACGCGGGTGAGCTGCAGATCCGCCCGCGCGAGCCGCTCAGCATGATGTCCGGGTACCTTGGCAATCGTGCAGCAAATGAAGCCGCGTGGGTCGATGGTTGGTACCGTACGCGCGACCTTGCCTCGGTCGACATAAATGGCAGCTATCGGTTTGTCGGCCGACTTGCAGACTGCGTCCGGCGCCGCGGAGAAAATGTTTCCGCGTTCGAAGTGGAGCAGGCAGTGCTGAAGCACCCGCAGGTCGTCGAGGCGGCAATTGTTGGAGTAGACGCCGAGCTCGGCGAGCAGGACCTCGCGCTCTACTATGTCGCGCGGGACGCAGGCGCTGTTTCTGCTGTGCACCTGGAGCAATGGTGCCGCAAGAATCTCAGCGATTTCATGGTTCCCCGTTACTATGTTCCAGTTGGAGATTTTCCCAAGACTGAGACGCAACGAGTTCAGAAGGGAATCCTGCACGACCAGGTAAGGCTCGGCGGGGGTTACGACGCGGAAAGGAAGGAGTTTCTGTAATGGACGATCCAAGAGTGGGCGAGGAGATCCACGACATCCGGCTCGAGCGGTTCGAGGGTCCAGTCACTGCACTGTCCGCATGGCGTGGCAAACGGCTAGCCCTCTTCTGCTTTTCGACGTGGGCGCTGGGTCGCAGTCAGTTGCCCGACTGGGAGGAGCTTGCCGCACGCCTGCCCGCAGACGCAATGGTGGTCGGTGTTGCGGCCGAAGTCGAAGGGGAGCGCTGGCTGCGAGGCTACATGAGGCAGGCAAATGTGAAATTCCCGGTTCTGCTCGACCGCAAGAATTTTATCGGCGGTGCGTTCGGTTTTAAGGCGGGTCCGAACGCAATACTCATCGACGAGGCTAGCCGTTTGGTACTGCGGCGCATGTACGACGCGTCTCTGAGGAAGCCGGACTGCCGTGAAGCGGTGGAGGGCTTTCTGCTGCGCGGCATGTTTCCTGCGGCGCCCGCACCGGATCCGCAGCTTGCGCCGAAACCCGGCTCACAAGAGGCATTCGCAGAAGCGGTTGATCTTTTGCTTGCGGGTGAATTGACCCGTTGCCGCGGACCCTGGCGCACGAGCGTACGCATTGACCCGGAGCACTGGATCAGCCAGGAACAGATCTGGTTGCTGGACGCCCCGGAGCGTTTCCATCCCTGGATCGATGTCAATTGGCAGAACGAGCGCCTTGCGGAAGAGGGTCGACCTGTGTGCGCCTGCGAGGTTGACGTATGAACGGTTGCTTCGGTTGCGATCCGTCCAATACTGCGGGCCTCGGTATTGTCTTCTTTCGCGACGCTTCCGGACGCCTTGCCGCCCGCTGCCGACCTGGCCCGGCGCATCGCGGCCTCGGACGCATTGTCCACGGCGGCCTCGTCGCGACGTTCGGCGAGGAGCTTGCCGCGCTCGCGGCGGGCGCTCGTGGCGACGCCGGCCTTGCCGCAGTTGAAATGAACGTCAAGTTCGAGCGGCCGGCAGCCGTTGGAACGGAATTGACCGCAGTCGTGACCGCCGCCAGCCAGGAACAAAAGCGCGTGCGCGTCTCCGTGGAAATCAGTTCTGTGGGAGAGCGCATTGCAATGCTCAGTTCCACGTTCGTACTCATATCCTCCGAGCGACTCTATGAGTTCGCAGGGATCACGCTCGCGGAAGCGCCTGCCTGCCTGACCGCGGCACGAGGCGACCTTGCGGCCTCGACCTGAATGAAGAAATTGGGCGAGGAGCGCCAAACGCGGCGTGACCAAATTCTTGACGTCGCTGCGCGACTGTTCCAGAAAGGCTACCGCGCCACGAGTTTGGACGATGTTGCCAACGAAATCGGCGTTACGCGCCCGGCCTTGTATTACTACTTCAATGCGAAGGAAGACATTCTGGCGGCAATTTATGAGCGAGCCGTCGGTGCGCTAATCGATCGCGCCACACCAATATTCGCGAGCAAGCTCGCTCCCGACGAGTTACTGTGTCGGTTGGTGAAGATCCATGTTGAGACGATGCTTGAGGAGAAGCCGATCGTCAGGGTCTTCTTCCAGGAGAAGGACGCGCTTGGCGAGAGAGCTTCGCGTTCGGTGAAGGCGAAAGAGGTGGCCTTCACAAAGATGATGGCGGCAACAGTCCGAGCTGGACAGAAGGAGGGTCTTTTCCGGCCGGGGAAACCAGAGTTGATCGTGAATGCAATTCTCGGAATGTTGATCTGGCTTTACCAGTGGCATCGCGCCGAGCGGCATACAGCAGAGGAAATCGAGGACGTATTTTGCAACCTACTCATGCACGGCTTGGTCACCCGCCGTTCGCTCGAGCGAGCTAAGTCATCCATGAAACGGGTAAGCAATCCGACGACGTAGCCGACGGCAATTCACCGGATGGTCCGCTGCCCGGGGCGAGCCTGGGTGGGTCAGTACGGGGGGCTGAAGCCGCACGCCGCAGGATGCTGTGCTAGAATCCGCGCCCTTCCTTGCTACACCGCATTCGCATGGCGGGTAGCACACCCCTAAGGAGAATCCGAACATGCGGCATTACGAAATCTGTTTCATCGTCCATCCGGACCAGAGCGAGCAGGTGCCGGCGATGATCGAGCGCTATAAAGGCGTCATCGCGCAGCGATCCGGCACGGTGCACCGCCTCGAGGACTGGGGCCGGCGCCAGCTCACCTACCCGATCCAGAAAGTGCACAAGGCACACTACGTGCTCATGAACATCGAGTGCGACCAGGAGACGGTCAACGAGCTGGAGCACTCGTTCAAGTTCAGCGACGCCGTGCTGCGCCACTTGATCGTCAAGATGACCAAGGCGGTGGTCGCGCCTTCGCCGATGATGAAAGAGGAGAAATCCAGGTCGGTGATGGAGCGCGGCGCCGAGTCGCGGCCCGCCGAGGCGAAACCCGCCGAGGCCCCGGCGGCCTGAACCAGGTCAGGATCCGCGGCCGGCTGACCGAGCTCGGTGCGCTGCGGCACACGCCCGCAGGCGTCCCGGCGATCGAGTTCAAGCTGCGCCACGAATCCGAACTGGCCGAAGCCGGAGCGCAACGACAAGTGAGTGCCGAAATCCCCGCCATCGCTTTCGACGTGCAGGCACGCCTGCTCGCCGGCACGCGGCTGGAGCGCGCGCTCGAAGTGGAAGGTTTCCTGTGTGCCAAGAGCCGGCGCTCTAAGAAGCTGGTGCTGCACGCGACCCGCATCGAATTCATCGAAGGAGAGTAACCATGCCCCCGCCGCGCAGAGGCAAAGGCAAGTTGAAAGGCAAAGGAAAGTTCGGCAAGGACAAGAAGGACCGCGGGCAGCGGGCTCTGTTCCGCCGCCGCAAGTTCTGCCGCTTCACCGCCGACAAGGTCGAGTGGATCGACTACAAGGACATCGAAGTGTTGAAGGACTTCATCAACGAGAACGGCAAGATCATCCCGGCGCGCATCACCGGGACGGCGGCCCACTACCAGCGCCAGCTGTCGGCCGCCATCAAGCGCGCCCGCTTCCTCGCGCTGCTGCCCTACACCGACCTGCACTGAGGACCCGAGCCATGCAAGTGATCCTGCTGGAAAAAGTGGCCAACCTGGGCAACCTCGGCGACGTGGTCCGGGTGAAGGACGGCTTCGCGCGCAACTTCCTGATCCCGCAGGGCAAGGCCAAGCGCGCTACCGAGTCCAACCTGAAGGCCTTCGAGTCGCGGCGCGCCGACCTGGAGAAGACGCAAGCCGATACGCTCGCCAAGGCCCAGGAGCGCGGCGCCAAGCTCGACGGGCTCACCCTGCAGATCGTGCAGAAGGCGGGCGTGGACGGGCGGCTCTTCGGCTCGGTGACCAACTACGACATCGTCGAGGCGCTCAAGGCGCAGGGGCATGAAGTCGAGCGCGCCATGATCCGCATGCCGGCCGGCCCGATCAAGCAGGTCGGCGACGTGCACCTGCAGGTGCAGCTGCATACCGACGTGGTGGTGACCATCAACGTGTCGGTGCTCGGAGAAAGCTAACAGGGTACTGACAGCTTAATCACAAGTTCTGCACAGGGGCCGCCCGCGCTCGACGGGGCGGCCCTGAGTTTTTTTGCGGCAGTTCCTGTAGATTGCGCCTATGGCATTAGCCAAGCAGAACACGGCGGCGTTCGTGGCGCGTGCGGAGCCCGCGGATCCGCAGCTGCTCGCGCTCAGGGTGCCGCCGCACTCGATCGAAGCCGAGCAGTCGCTGCTGGGCGGCCTGCTGCTCGACAACCAGGCCTTCGACCGCGTCGCCGACCTGGTGTCTGGCGTCGACTTTTACCGAGACGACCACCGGCGCGTCTGGCAACATATCCTCAAGCTGATCGAGGCCGGCAAGCCGGCCGACGTGGTCACGGTTTCCGAATCGATCGAGGCGAGCGAGGACAAGGACAAGACCGGCGGCGCCGCCTACCTCGGCGCGCTGGCGCAGAACACCCCGAGCGCGCTGAACATCCGCCGCTACGCCGAGCTGGTGCGCGAGCGCGCGGTGCAGCGGCGCCTGGCGCAGGTGGCGACCGAGATCGCCGAAGGGGCGCTGGGCTCGAGCGGCAAGGACGTCGGCCAGCTGCTCGACGAGGCCGAGTCGAAGATCTTCCAGATCGCCGAATCCGGCGCGCGCCACGACCAGGGCCTGCAGGACATCAAGCCGGTGCTGGCGCGGGTGTTCGAGCGCATCGATCACCTGTACCACCGCGACAATCCATCGGATGTGACCGGCGTGCCCACGGGCTTCGTCGACCTGGACCGCATGACCGCGGGCCTGCAGGGCGGCGACCTGGTGATCGTCGCCGGCCGCCCGAGCATGGGCAAGACGGCGCTGGCGCTGAACATCGCCGAGCACGTGGCGGTGGACAACGGCCTGCCGGTGGCGATCTTCAGCATGGAAATGAGCGGCACGCAGCTCGCCATGCGCCTGCTGGGCTCGATTTCGCGCGTCGACCAACACAAGATGCGCACCGGACGCCTGAACGACGAGGAATGGGCGAGCCTGTCGCAGGGCATCGGCCGTCTGCACGACACCCCGATCTACATCGACGAGGGCGGCGCGCTCAACGCGCTCGAAGTGCGCGCGCGCGCGCGGCGCCTGAAGCGCCAGTACTCCAAGCTCGGCCTGATCGTGATCGATTACCTGCAGCTGATGAGCACCAGCAACCCGAAGGCCGGGGAGAACCGCGCCACCGAGATTTCCGAGATTTCGCGCTCGCTCAAGGCGATGGCCAAGGAGCTCGACGTGCCGGTGCTGGCGCTGTCGCAGCTCAATCGCGCGGTGGACCAGCGTCCCGACCGGCGCCCGGTGATGTCCGACCTGCGCGAGTCCGGCGCCATCGAGCAGGACGCCGACGTGATCATGTTCATCTACCGCGAAGTGGTCTACAAGCCGGACCTGCCCGAGGAGCAACGCGGTCTCGCCGAGGTGATCGTCGGCAAGCAGCGCAACGGCCCGATCGGCACGGTGAAGCTCACTTTCCGCGGCCAGCACACGCGCTTCGAGAACTACCAGGAACCCGGGTCGTACGCCTAGTCAAGCACAGGGCACACCGCCATGGCCGAGCCGATGATTCCGCGGAGATCGCCGTACGCCGTCGAACTGGCCCCGGGGGACTACTGGTGGTGCGCCTGCGGCCAGTCCAAGCGCCAGCCGTTCTGCGACGGCTCGCACAAGGGCGGAGCGTTCACGCCGGTGAAATTCAACGTCGCCGAGGCGCGGAAGGTGTGGCTGTGCGGCTGCAAGCACAGCGCCAAGCGGCCGTTCTGCGACGGCACCCACCAGAAGCTGGCTACTTCCGCGTAGCCACCCAGCGGCCTTCGGTGCCGTTGTCGGCGCGATAGCTGCCTTCCATGCGCCCGCCGCTGACGCGGCCGCTCAGCTCGCGCCGCACGCCCTTGCCGTCCACGTAGGCGAAGCCGATGCTGAAGCCGCGCAGGCGCGCGTCGCGCAGGCCGCCCTGCACCGCGCCGAGGCCCACGCTGCCGCCGATCTTCTGGTATTGCTGCTCGAGCGTCAGTTCCATGCGCTGGTTCGCGCCGCCGCCGGTCACCTCCAGCTGCCAGCTGCCGGCGACGCCGGCCGGCACCACCCAGAAGTAGGCGCGCCGGCCGTCCATGCTGGAGGTCTCGTCGGCTTCCCAGTCCTCCATGGTGAAGGAGTGCGACACCACGCGCGTGCCCGGGCGCATGGCGAGAATCTGCGGGCGCAGCTTGAGGTTCAGCGCCGGCAGCAGGTACATGGTGATCACCGTGGCCTGACTGAAGTCGGTGGCGAAGATGTCGCCCTGCAGGATGCGCGCGCGGCCGGCGACGCCCGCTTTCTCGACGTTGCCCTGCGCGTGCCTGGCCATCTCCGGGTTGTACTCGATGCCCAGCGCGCGCGCCCCGAAGTCGCGCGCCGCGGCGATGGCGATCTTGCCGTCGCCCGCGCCGAGGTCGACGACGTAGTCGTTCGGCGTCACCTGCGCCATGCGCAGCATGCGCTCGACCACCTCGTCGGGCGTGGGCACCCAGATGACGTCCTTGCCGGGCTGGCCGACCTGCGGCTCGTAGGGCAGAGCCGGTTTCTGCTGGGCGACGGCGGGCAATGCGATGAGCAGTGCGGCGACCGGCGCAGCCGCCAGGCGGAGCAGGGGCACGAGGGGGACTCCCAGTGAAAAACTTATTCTACAGCGCCTCTGCGGCGTGGTCGGCGAGGCGCGAGCGTTCGCCGCGCGCCAGCGTCACGTGGCCGGAGTGCGCCCAGTCCTTCATGCGGTCGACCACGTAGGTGAGGCCCGAGGAACCCTCGGTCAGGTAGGGCGTGTCGATCTGCGCGATGTTGCCCAGGCACACCACCTTGGTGCCCGGGCCGGCGCGCGTCACCAGCGTCTTCATCTGCTTGGGCGTGAGGTTCTGCGCCTCGTCGATGATCAGCCACTTGTTGACGAAGGTCCGGCCGCGCATGAAGTTGAGCGACTTGACCTTGATGCGCGAGCGCACGAGATCCCTCGTCGCGGCGCGGCCCCATTCGCCGCCCGACTCGTCGGTGGCGTTGAGCACGTCCAGGTTGTCCTCCAGCGCGCCCATCCACGGCTGCATCTTCTCTTCCTCGGTGCCGGGCAGAAAGCCGATGTCCTCGCCGATCGGCACCGTGACGCGAGTCATGATGATCTCGGTGTAGCGCTTCTGGTCGAGCACCTGGGTGAGGCCGGCGGCGAGCGTGAGCAGCGTCTTGCCGGTGCCGGCCTGGCCGAGCATGGTGACGAAGTCCACCGCCGGGTTCATCAGCAGGTTGAGCGCGAAGTTCTGCTCGCGGTTGCGCGCGGTGATGCCCCACACCGAGTTCTTCGCGTGGGTGTAGTCGCGCACCGTCTCGAGCACCGCCATGCGGCCGGCCTTCTCGCGCACCGTGGCGTACAGCGGGCGCTCGCCCGAATCGTCGTAGACGAACTCGTTCAGCAGCAGCCTGGGCACCAGGGGCCCGCGCACGCGGTAGTAGGTGTGGCCTTCCTTCTTCCAGGACTCCATGTCGCGGCCGTGGCTGTCCCAGAAATCCGCCGGCAGCCTGTGCATCCCCGTGTACAGGACGTCGGTGTCCTCCAGCACCTTGTCGTTGAAGTAGTCCTCCGCCGCCAGGCCGAGGGCGCGCGCCTTGATGCGCATGTTGATGTCTTTGGACACCAGCACCACCGGGCGCTCGGCGTATTGCTTTTGCAGATGCCGCACCACCGACAGGATCTGGTTGTCGGTCTTGCCGGCGGCGAAGGTCGAGGGCAGCACGCCGTTGATGGCGTCGGTCTGCAGGTACAGCCGCCCGCCAGAGGGCGGGCGGTCGCGCGTCTTGATCGGCAGGCCGGCCTTGATGTTGGCCACCGAGTCGGACACGATTTCGTCGAGGAAGCGGCTCGCCTGGCGGGCGTTGCGCGCCACGTCCGACAGGCCCTTCTTGTGGTTGTCCAGC